>DATBND010000335.1:0-5880 GCA_036554505.1 Actinomycetota bacterium
AGGTCGATCAAGCGTTTCGAGCGCGCCTTCTTCACGTCCGGGGCGACCTCGTCGCGCATGGCGGCCGACGCCGTGCCCGGCCGCGCCGAGTACCGGAACACGTGCAGCTTGGAGTACTGGAGGCGCCGGACCACGTCCATCGTCGCCTCGAATGCGTCGTCGGACTCACCCGGGAAGCCGACGATGATGTCGGTGGCGAGCGCCAGCCCCGGCAACGCCGCCTTGGCTCGCTCGACCGACTCGACGTAGTCGTGGATGCGATAGGGCCGGTGCATCGCTTCGAGCACGCCGTCGTCGCCCGACTGCAACGGCACGTGCAGGTACCTGCACATGCGCGGCTCTGCCGCCATGAAGCCGATCACGTCGTCGGTCAGGTGACGCGACAGAATCGACGAGAGACGCAGCCTGTGCAGGCCTTCGATCCCCAGCAGTCGCTCGAACAGGAGGACGAGGTCGCGCTCGTCGCCGCCGGCGTCATAGCGGTACTTGCCGAGGTGCACTCCAGTCAGCACGATCTCGCGCGCACCTGCGGCTACGCGCGACCGCGCGTCACGGATCAACGCGTCCTCGTCCATCGATCGCAGGGGGCCGCGGGTGGTCGGGATGATGCAGAACGAGCACCACTCGTCGCACCCGGTCTGCGCCTTGAGGTTGGCGCGGACGCGCTCGACCGGCGGCGCCACGGTCGCTCTCATCCCGATGCTCAGCAGGGGCCTGGTGATCGTGCTCCCCGCCAGCGACGCGACGAAGTCCTCCTTCTCGTCGTTTCCGAGCACGACGTCGACGCCCTCGATCGCCGCGACCTCGTCGGGGTCCGACACCGCGTAGCAGCCGACCACGACGACCTTCGCGTCGGGGTGAGCCCGAGCCGCACGCCGGATCGCCATGCGCGACGCCTTGGTCGCCTCGCGCGTGACCGTGCACGTGTTGACGACGACCACGTCGGGGTCGGTCCCCACAGGGGCTACGGCGAGGCCCGCACCGGCGAGGTCCTCGGCCATCGAGTCGGACTCCGCCTGGTTCAGGCGACAGCCCAGCGTAGAGAAGGAGTACGTACGCGTTGTCGTGTCCGGCACGCGCGGAACCTACCCGATGACCCCGTAATGCCAGAGCAACGCGGACGCCGCGACCACGGGCGCGTTCTCGGTGCGAAGCACGCGGGGGCCGAGCGAGACCAGCTGCGCGCCGGCATCCGCGAGCTCCTCCGCCTCGTCGCGGCTCAGCCCCCCTTCAGGGCCGACGACGAGCGCGATCTCATCCGGTCCCTTCGACAACGCCGTCCGCAGAGGCAGCGTCGCCTCCTCCCACAGCACGATGGGGAGCTGTTCCTTTCCGACGCGCTCCACGAGCTCCGGCCAGTCCAGCGGCGGCCCCGTCTCCATCACGAACGGGTTGCGCGACTGCTTCGCCGCGGATCGGGTGATGGTGGCCCATCGCTCCGCTCGCTTGAGCCCCTTCTCGCCCTCCCAGCTCACGACCGTCCTCGACGACGAGTAGACCCACGTGGAGGCGATGCCGAGCTCGGCCAGACGCTCGACCACGTCGTCGACCTTGTGGCCCTTGGCCGCACCTTGGTAGACGGTCAGCGCCGGGCGCGTCCGTCGGTGCGTCTGTTGATCGAGGATCTCGGCGACGAGCTTCCCGTCGAGCTCCCCTTTTGCGGCGCAGCGCGCGACGCGGCCGGCCCCATCGGTGACCGTTACTACGTCAGGAGGTGCCACGCGCATCACGCGCAGTGCGTGGTGCGACTCGTCCGGGGGAAGCGTCACGCCCGCGTCGGTCCACTGCTCTGCCGGGGCGATGAACCACGGCGCGTTACGCACGCCCGGGTTCAGTGGATCGCGGAAGAACCGGTTCGCGCAACTTCCATATCAGACGACTAAGCCCCGACGAGTTCCCGTCCCGACTGCGTGCCGGAGTCCGCGCCGGGATCGTCGGCCCGTTGCGCCTTTACCTCGATCCAATCTACGGACCAATCCGGGGTTGCCGCCCCGGCCGTGTGAAAAGCGGTCCGGATGAGGCTGCTGCCTACGGCCACAGCCTCCTCGAATTGAAGAGCGGCGACGCTCAATGAGAGGTCCACATAGCCCTTACTCATAGTCGTCTCGATTAGGACGTCCTCGGCTCCGAGAGAGTCCAGCTCTTTACCGAACTCGTCCATGAACTGCTCGAGCTCCTCGGGAGGAGGAACGTGAAAGGCGTTCTCGTCCCGATCCATTACGAAGCCGCGAAAGCGGACGTCCCATTCGGCCTTCATGCTCCCTCCTTCCACGTCGAGCACTTCCTGAGCCGCGACTGCAAGTTCTTCGCGTAGTTGCGGCCCGAGGGGGTGAGATGCACTTGCCACATATGTTCGGCACACGGAGGCGGACACTTCACCTTGAAGTAGCCCTTAGGCGGCGTCTCCACGGTGAATCCATGACCTTCGGCTTCACGAAGAACGGCCTCGACTTCCTTCTTTTGATGCTTCCGTCGTCTCGCCGCCACGGCCGAAACGTACTCGACCAAGGATACGGCGCGCACGAAAACACAGAGACGCAGAGCAAAACGGGCTGGTCAGCGCCCCCACAAGCCGACATCTGGCTCTCAGAATGCGCCGTACAGCAGGAGGAAGTCAAGGAGGGTCGGGGTGCTTGGATGATTCATCGATTGACGCCCAGGCGCCCGCCAAAGGTGGTGGTCCGGCTCACTGCCGGAGTCGGGAGATCTGGAGAAGGCTAGTGGAACGCCTCGCGGATGCGGTCGCGCAACCTTCGTTCGGCGACGGGCTCACCCCGAGCCGCGGCGAGCTTGCGAAGCAACTCGTCTTGCTCGGAGGTTAGGTCCGTGGGGGTCTCGACCTTCAGCAGCACGACGAGCTCTCCGCGTCCGCGCCCGTCGATGCGTGGCATGCCCCGGCCCTTGAGCTTGACGACCTCACCGGACTGAGTGCCCGGCCCGAGGTCGAGGCTCTCGGGCCCTTCGAGGGTCGGCACCTCGACCTCGCCGCCGAGTGCCGCGACAGTCATCGGCACGGTGACTCCGCAGCCGAGGTCGGCGCCGGCGCGCTGGAACACCTCGTGGGGCTCGACGCGGATGCGCACGTAGAGATCGCCGGAGCGGCCTCCGCGCATGCCGGCCTCGCCGCGCCCCGACACGCGCAGCTGCGCGCCGTCCTCGATACCGGCGGGGACGCGCACGGTGATCGAGTCCGTTACCTCGACACGGCCGTCGCCTGCACAGCGCGGACATCTCTCCACGATCTCCTGGCCGGTGCCGCCACAGCGATGACACGTCGACGCCGTCATGACGTTTCCGAGCATCGTGCGGCGGACCTGCCGGAGCTCGCCGGTGCCGCCGCATTCCGTGCAGCTCACGGGGAACGTCCCGGGGGCCGCGCCCGATCCGCCGCACTCGTCGCACTCGGCGAGGGCCGTGATCTCCACCTCGCGCTCGCTGTCGACCGCGGCCTCCTCGAGCGTCAGCACGACCTCGGCGAGGAGGTCCGCGCCGCGCCCCGGCCCCCGCTGGCGCGTACCGCCCATGCCTCCGAAGAAGGTCGAGAAGATGTCGCCGATCCCACCGCCAAAGTCCGAGAACCCGCCGCCGCCCGCGCCCACGCGCTCGTCGCCGAACAAGTCGTACTGCTGGCGCTTCTGTGGATCGGACAGCACCTCGTACGCGCGGGTTATGTCCTTGAAGCGCTCCTCCGCGCCGGGGTCGTCACGGTTCGCGTCGGGGTGGTGCTCGCGCGCGAGCTTGCGGTACGCCTTCTTGATGTCCTCGGCGGTCGCGCCGCGCGCGACGCCCAGGGTCGCGTAGTGATCTGCCATAGAGCCGCCCCTACATGCCCAGCTCGGTCAGCATCCGGCCGAGGTGAGCGGAGACCTCGTACACCGCCGCCATAGTCCGGCGATAGTCCATCCGCGTGGGCCCGACCACGCCGATGGACCCCAGCGCTGCGGTCTCCGTGCCGTAGGGGGCCGTGACCACCGAGCAGTACTGCATCTCCGCGACCGGGTTCTCGGAGCCGATGCGCACCGAGACCTGATTCGACCCGAGCGCGTCCGCGAGCACCTCGAGCACGAGCCGGCGATGCTCGAGCGCGCCGATCACCTGGCGGACGGTCTCGAGGTCGGCGAAGCTCTGCTGGTCGACGATGTGGCTCGCGCCCTCGAGGAACACGCGCTCGCCCTCTTTCGCGTCGTGCTCTGCGCGCAATACACGGGCGATCCCGGCGGCGATCTCGGCCAGCTCCTTCGGGAGCTCCTCGTTCTTTATGAGATCGGACACCGACTCGAGGGGCGACCCCACCGCAAGCTCGTTGAGGCGCGCGACGAGCGCGTCTATCTCGCGATCGGTCGTCTCCTCGGGAAGCGGAAGCATGTGGTTCTCGACCCGGCCCGTGTCGGTCACGAGCACCACCATGGCGCGGCCCGTCGCGAGCCGTACGAGCTCGACGTGCCTCACCGTGCTGCGGTCGAGAGCCGGGGCGAACACGACCGCGGCGTGATGGGTCAGGTTCGAGAGCAACGACGCGGTCTGACGCAGCGAATCCTCGAGCTCCCAGCGGGGCTCCCCGAAGAACCGGCGGATCTGCTGGGACTCGGTCGCGGGGAGGCGCGTGTCCGCGGCCCACGCGTCGACGAAGTAACGGTAGCCGGCGTCGGTGGGGATACGCCCGGCGGAAGTGTGCGGCTGATAGACATAGCCGGCCTCCTCCAGCGCCATCATGTCGTTGCGCACGGTCGCCGGCGAGACCCGCAGCTTGTAGCCCTCGACCAGGGTCTTGGACGCGACCGGCTCGCCCGTGCGGACGAAGTGCGACACGATCGCACGCAGGATCAGGGCCTTGCGGTCGTCAATGGCTGCGGGGGCGGTCATAGGCCCAATCCTACTGTGGTTAGCAGTCTCCCTGTGGGAGTGCTAGCGAACTCAGCCCAGGGTCCCCGCCAGGAGCACCTGGTGGTCCCGGCCCCCGCACACCGGGCACGCCGGGAGCTGGCCGGTCGCGAGCTCGGTGGCGCACTGGGGGCACATCCCCCGGAGGTCGACCAGCGTGCGCGGCGCCAGCTCGTCGACCGAGCCCTCGATGGCCAGCACCGTCTTGGACTCGGGGTCGACGTGGACGACGTGATCGTTGCCGCAGCGGTACTCGTCGACCCGCTCGAACGAGCCCCACCGCGACGTGAACGTGAGCCCGCAGTCGCTACAGATCAGATTGCCGAGGTAGGCCACGCTCCAAGCGTACGGCTTGGCCCGCCGTGACGGGAGAACTTTCGCCTCGCCGGAAGCGTCTCTCGGGGCGTGAGGTGGCACGATGTCTTTCCTATTCATTGATCCGTGGCGGGGGACGCCGTGGAAGAGCCCGACCCGCAGGTCGTCCTCGAAGCGCAGCGCGGCGCAGCCGCGGCCTTCGAAACCCTCGTGCGCGCCTATCAGGCTCCGGTCTGGCGCCTCGTCTTCCAGCTGGTGCATGACCCTCAGCTCGCGGAGGACGTCACGCAAGAGGCCTTCCTGCGCGCCTACCGTTTCCTCCCTCGCTACAGGGGCGACTCTCGGTTCTCGACCTGGCTGCTGTCGGTGGCGCGCAACTGCGCGATGGACGAGCTCCGGCGTTTCGAGCGCCGGCAGCGGCTCGTGGATCGCCTGCGGGCGCGGCCCGAGTCCCAGCACGCGGACGTCGCGCTACCCGTCGAGGTCCGGGACGCCCTGGCCTCTCTTCCGCTCGAGCTCCGGGAGCCCATCGTGTTGATCGACATGCTCGGGACCTCGTACGCCGAGGTCGCGCAGATCCTCGAGATCCCCGTCGGCACGATCAAGAGCCGCGTCCACCGGGGACGGGGCCTTCTCGGTGAGGCGTTGGCCCCGAGCGCCGGCGCCGGCGAGGAGAGCCCATGA
>DATBND010000339.1:0-13104 GCA_036554505.1 Actinomycetota bacterium
AGAGGGGTCGCGCCGATGCCGCCCCCCACGAGGAGGCAGTGCGCGCGCCGCTTCGGAAGGACGAAGCCGCGCCCGAGGGGGCCGATGAGGTCGACGCTGGCGTGCCCGCGCAGATGGGACAGGTAGTCCGTTCCCGGCCCCCGTATGTCGAAGACGATCTCGATCGTCGAGGCCCAACCGCCGCGCTTGTGCACGCGATAGACCGAAAAGGGCCGGCGGAGGATGCTCGCGCGGTTGTCACCGCACTTGATGTTCACGAACTGGCCGGGCCGGATCTTCTCGCCGATGTCCGGCGCAACGATGGTCAGCGAGTGATAGTCCTCCCCGTACTTCTTGTGGGAGAGGACCTCGCCGCTAGCGATGTGCATCTAGTGGTGCCCTCCGCGATCTAGGTCTTCCGCCAGGTACTCCTGCAGCGATCGCACGCCGACGTCGCCCCTTATGAGCGCCTCGATCGCCTGAACGGCCGCGGCCATGCCCGACATCGTAGTTACACACGGTACGCCTGCCTCGACTGCGGCGGTGCGGATGAAGTAGCCATCCGACCGGGCCTCCCGACCGAACGGGGTGTTGAAGACCATCTCGATCTCGCCGGCCGAGATCCGCTGGACGACGTCGCGCTCCTCGGAGCTTCCGGCGGAGACCTTCGGCACGACCTCGACCTCGACTCCCGCCCGTTGCAGGACACGCGCGGTGCCCAACGTGGCCGCGATCTGGAAGCCCAGGTCGTGGAGCAGCTTGGCCGGGAAGATGACCGAGCGCTTGTCCCGGTTGGAGACGGAGATGAAGACCGTCCCCTTGGTCGGGAGCTTGACGCCCGCGCCGGCCTCCGCCTTCGCGAACGCGAGGCCGAAGTCGCGGTCGATGCCCATGACCTCGCCGGTCGAGCGCATCTCGGGGCCGAGCACCGTGTCGACGCCGGGGAAGCGCTCGAACGGCATCACGGCCTCCTTCACGGCGACGTGACGGATGCCCTCGTGTCCGACTGTCCGCTCGGGGAGGAGGCCGGTGGCGCGCAGGTCGGCGAGCTTTTCGCCGGCCATGACGCGGGCGGCGAGCTTGGCCAGCGGCACGCCCGTCGCCTTGGCCGAGAACGGGATCGTCCGCGAGGCGCGCGGGTTGGCCTCGAGCACGAAGACCTGCTCGTCCTTGACCGCGAACTGGATGTTGATGAGCCCTTTCACCCCGAGCTCCCGGGCGATCGCGTCGGTGTGGCTGATGACCTGCGCGACGTGATCCGAGCCGAGCGTGAAGGGCGGGATCGCGCAGGCCGAGTCGCCCGAGTGGATGCCGGCCTCCTCGATGTGCTCGAGGATGCCGCCGATGTAGAGCTCCTCGCCGTCGAACAACGCGTCGCAGTCGACCTCCACCGCGCCCTCCAGGAAGCGGTCGACGAGGACCGGGTGCGCGGGAGAGACGTCTGAGGCCGACTGCATGTAGCGCTCGAGCGTCGTGGCCTCGTACACGATCTCCATCGCGCGGCCCCCGAGCACGTAGCTCGGGCGCACGAGGACCGGATAGCCGATCGACGATGCGATAGCGCGCGCCTCGGGGATCGACCTGGCAGTTCCGTTGGCGGGGTGCGGGAGCGCGAGGTCGGCAAGGAGTGCGCCGAAACGCTCGCGGTCCTCGGCGCGGTCGATCGCGTCGGGCGAGGTGCCGAGGATCGGCACGCCGGCATCCGAAAGCGCGTTGGCGAGCTTGAGCGGCGTCTGGCCGCCGAGCTGCACGATCACGCCCACCGGCCGCTCGCGTTCGACGACGTTCATCACGTCCTCGAACGTCAGGGGCTCGAAGTAGAGGCGGTGCGACGTGTCGTAGTCGGTGGAGACGGTCTCGGGGTTGCAGTTCAGCATGATCGTCTCGTAGCGCGCGTCCCGCAGCGCGAACGCGGCGTGCACGCAGCAGTAGTCGAACTCGATCCCCTGTCCGATCCGGTTGGGGCCGGAGCCGAGGATCAGCACCTTGCGCCGGTCGGAGTCGGCGACCTCGTCCTCCTCCTCGTAGGTCGAGTAGTGGTACGGCGTCTCGGCTTCGAACTCGGCCGCGCACGTGTCGACGGTCTTGTAGGTCGGGAGGATGCCGTCGGCGTGACGACGGGCGCGCACCTCTAGTTGCGTCGAGTCGACCAGCGCGGCGATCTGCACGTCGGAGAAGCCGAGCCGCTTGGCGCGCCTGAGGGTGAGCGGGTCGAGCGCGTCGAGCGACGCGGTCTCGTTCAATTCCCTGCGCATGGTGGCGAGGCGGTCGATCTGGGTCACGAACCACGGGTCGATGCGGCTGAGCCACGCAGCCTCCTCGACCGTCATCCCTTGATAGAGCGCCTGCTCCACCGCGCGCAGCCGGTTCTCGGTCGGAATGCCGAGGGCGTCGGCCGCGGTCGCGAGGTCTAGCTCGGGGCCCTTCTCGGGCGCGATCCCGAAGACGTCTCGTTCGAGCGAGCGGAAGCCCTTCTGAAGAGCCTCGGCGAACGTGCGCCCGATCGCCATGACCTCGCCCACCGATTTCATCTTCGTGCCGAGGCGCTCGTCCGCGGCGGGGAACTTCTCGAACGCCCAGCGCGGGATCTTGACGACGACGTAGTCGATCGACGGCTCGAAGCTCGCCGGGGTCTTCTTGGTGATGTCGTTGGTGATCTCGTCGAGCGTGTAACCGACCGCGAGCTTGGCGGCGATCTTGGCTATCGGGAAGCCGGTGGCCTTGGAAGCGAGCGCGCTCGAGCGGGAGACGCGCGGGTTCATCTCGATCACGACGCGCCTGCCGGTCTCGGGATGAACGGCGAACTGCACGTTGGACCCGCCGGTCTCGACGCCGATGGCCCGCATGACCGCGGCGCCGTCGTCGCGCATCGACTGGTACTCGACGTCGGTGAGGGTCATGGCCGGCGCGACCGTTATCGAGTCGCCGGTGTGCACGCCCATCGGGTCGAGGTTCTCGATCGAGCACACGACCACGACGTTGTCGTTCGCGTCGCGCATGAGCTCGAGCTCGAACTCCTTCCAGCCCTCGATCGACTCCTCGACGAGGACCTCGCCGATCGTCGACAGGCGCACGCCCTCGGCAGCGATCGTCCGCAGCTCGTCGGGGGTCCGGACCACGCCCGATCCCCCGCCTCCGAGGACGTAGCTGGGGCGGATGACGACCGGGTAACCGATCTCCTCGGCGGCAGCGAGCGCCTCGTCGACCGAGTACGCAAAGGTCGAGCGCGGGAGATCGAGGCCCGCGGCGCGCATCGTCTCCTTGAAGAGGCGGCGATCCTCGGCGCGCCGGATCGACTCGACGCCTGCCCCGATGAGCTCGACGTCGTGCGCCTCGAACACGCCCGAGGTGGCGAGCTCCATCGCGACGTTCAGCCCCGTCTGCCCGCCGAGCGTCGGCAGGCACGCGTCCGGACGTTCCTTCGCGACGACCTTGGCGACGTACTCGGCCGTGATGGGCTCGACGTAGGTCGCGTCGGCGAACTCGGGGTCGGTCATGATCGTCGCAGGGTTCGAGTTGACGAGGACGACCTCGTAACCCTCGGCGCGCAGCACCTTGCACGCCTGCACACCCGAGTAATCGAACTCGCACGCTTGGCCAATGACGATCGGGCCGGAGCCGATGACGAGGATTTTGCGGAGGTCTTCGCGCTTAGGCAAGGGCGCTCACCTCTGCTGCCCGGAGTCGAAGCTGATGATCTCGATCCGGTTCCCTGCGGGATCGCGCGTGAAGAACCGATGCCGGCCGGGGATCTCGCGTGCCTGCTCGATGTGACAGTTGGCCCCGCGTAGCTGCTCGATCACGCCCTCGTAGTTGTCGACCACGATCCCGAAGTGGGCGACGCGCGGCGGGTTGTGCTCGTCGATCGCGATGTGCACCTCGTGATCCCCCGCTCGGAACCACGCGCCGGACTCGCTGGTGCCGCCGGGCTTCTCGAGCTGCTCGAGCCCCAGGCACTCCCTGTACCAGGTGACGACCTCCTCCTCGAGCTCCTCAGGGGTCGTCACGTTGACGTGATCGAGGGAGACGAACGTGAACTCCTGCGACTGATCCGTCATTACTTGCGCGCGGCTCCCCGTGCCTCGGCCTTGCGCTTGTCGCGCTCGCGCTTGCGGCGCTGGCGGTCCTTCTTCCAGCGCGTCATCTTGCGATCTCCTCGTCCCATCTAAGCGGTCACCTCCAACTCGAGCGGTCGTGGCTCGAAGGTCGTCATCAGGTTGCGGAACTTCTCGAACAGGTAGCGGGAGTCGTGGGGGCCCGGCCCCGCCTCCGGGTGATATTGCACGCTGTAGGCCACGCCCTCCAACTCGAGGCCCTCGACCGTGCGGTCGTTGAGGTTCACGTGGGTGAGCCGGGCCGGGGTCTGTTCGATCGAGCCGGGCTCGACCGCGAAGCCGTGGTTCTGGCACGTGATCTCGATGTGGTCCTTGTCGACCTGTTTGACCGGGTGGTTGCTGCCGCGGTGACCAAACGGCAGCTTGAACGTGCGCGCGCCGAGGGCCAGGCCGAGGATCTGGTGGCCGAGGCAGATGCCGAACACCGGTACCCGGCCGATGAGCCCGCGGACGGCGTCGATCGCGTAGGTGACGGGCTCGGGATCGCCGGGGCCGTTCGAGAGGAAGACACCGTCGTAACCGTCGTCGACGATGTCCTGAGCCGTCGTGCGCGCGGCCACGACGGTGACGTCGCAGCCCGACGCGACGAGGAGGTCGAGGATGTTGCGCTTGATCCCGAAGTCGTAGGCCGCGATGCGGTGGCGCGGCCCGACGTAGGTGCCGAGCAGAGCCTTGGTCGCGGGGGCGAGCTCATCGCCCGCGGCGTAGCCCGATCCGGCGCGCTGCGCGAGCTCGTCGAGCCCCCACGTGTAGGGCGTTTGCGTCGTGACTTCGTTGGCGAGGTCGCGGCCGACCATGTCGGGAGAGCTGCGCGCGACGTCGATCAGGTCGTCGGCGTCGGTTATCTCGGTGGACAGCGCGGCGCGCATCGCGCCCTTCGTGCGGACGTGGCGCGTGAGCCGGCGCGTGTCGACCTCGCCGATGCCGGGGACGTGATGCTTCGTCAGGTAGTCGTGGAGAGACGCCTGTCCCCGCCACGACGAGTACGCGTCGGTGAGGTCGCGCACGACGAAGCCCGCCACCCACGGGCGCACCGACTGGTCGTCGTCGTCGTTCGTCCCGGTGTTGCCGATCTGGGTCGCGGTCATCGTCACGATCTGGCCGTGATAGCTGGGGTCGGTGAGGACCTCCTGGTAGCCGGTCATTCCCGTGTTGAAGCAGATCTCTCCGGTGATGGTGGCTTCTGCGCCGAACGACTCTCCCTGGAACGTGGTCCCGTCCTCGAGCGCGAGCAACGCCGGCGGCCGGCTCATACGAGCGCCCCCTCTACTACCTCGCCGTCTTTGACGGTGTGACGCCCGCCATAGAACGTGTGGACGACCTTGCCCCTCAGCTTCCGGCCCTCGAACGGCGTGTTCTTGCTGAGCGAGCGCAACGCGTGTGCGTCGACGGTCCACTCCGCGCTCGGGTCGAAGATCACGAGGTTGGCCGGGCTGCCCGGCTCGATCGACCGGCCTTGATTGGCCAGGCCGAGGATGCGGGCCGGCGTTATCGACAGCCGCTCGATCGCCTGTTGCAGCGTGAGGTGGCCGGGTTCGACGAGCTCGGTCAGCGTCAGGGCAAGCGCGGTCTCGAGCCCGATCATGCCGGGCGGGGCGAAGCTCAGCTCCTGGTCCTTCTCGTGGTCGGCGTGCGGCGCGTGATCTGTGGCAATCGCGTCGATGGTTCCGTCCTTCAGCCCCTCGATCACAGCCTCTTTGTCGGCGTCGGTTCGCAGCGGCGGGTTGACCTTGGCGTTGGGGTCGTAGCTCTCGAGGGCCGCGTCGGTGAGCGTGAAGTGGTGCGGCGTCGCCTCGGCGGTAATACGCACGCCCTCTTTCTTTGCCGTGCGGACGAGCTCGACCGTCCCGGTCGTCGAGATGTGCAGAAGGTGGAGGCGGCAGCCGGTGAGCTTGGCGAGGGCGATGTCGCGCGCCGCCATGAGCTCCTCGGCCTCGGAAGGAACGCCGCGCAGGCCGAGCCTCATCGAGCGCTCGCCCTCGTGCATCTGGCCACCCGCGGCGAGCGCGTCGTCCTCGCAGTGCTCGGCGTAGATCGCGTCGAACGTCGTGAGGTACTCCATGGCGCGGCGGGCGAACAACGCGTTCTGCACGCCGCGTCCATCGTCGGTGAACATGCGCACCTTGGCCATCGAGCGCACCATCTCGCCGAGGTCGGCCATCTTCTCGCCGTTGAGTCCCTTGCTGAGCGCGCCCGAAGGGATGACCTCGACCAGGCCTGCCTCACGTCCGAGCGCCCATACCTTCTCCACCACGCTCGCGGTGTCGGCAACGGGGTCGGTGTTCGGCATGGTCTGGATCGCGGTGTAACCGCCGGCGGCCGCGGCTGCGGACGCGCTGGCGATCGTCTCCTCGTCCTCACGGCCCGGCTCGCGCACGTGTGTGTGCATGTCGACGAGGCCCGGGGCGATGACGAGCCCCGTGGCGTCGATCGTCTCGGCGCCGTCGCTCTTCAGGGTCGTGCCGACCTCGGCGATCGTTGCGTCGGTGATGAGGACGTCGCCGTCGCGCTCTCCGTTCTCGTCGACGATGCGGGCTCCGGTGATGAGGTAGTCGCTCATTCGGCCACCGCCTCGGCGAAGGGCTGCTCGGCCTCGCGCCCGCCGAGCATCAGGTACAGGAGGCTCATTCGCACGGCGAGCCCGTTCGCGACCTGGTCGAGGATGATCGAGCGCGGCGACTCGGACACGTCGGCGGCAATCTCGACGCCGCGGTTCATCGGGCCGGGGTGCATGACGAGCGACTCGGGCCGCATGCGCGCCATGCGCTTCGCGTTGAGCCCCCACAGCGCGGCGTACTCGCGCACGCTCGGAAAGAGCTGCTCGGAGAGGCGCTCCTGTTGCACTCGCAGGAGGTAGCAGACGTCGAGGTCGTCGATGACCGCGTCGAGGTCGTGGTTGATCGTCGCTCCCCATGTGATGGCCTGGCTGGGGATGAGGGTCGGTGGGCCGACGAGCGTGACCTTCGCTCCCATCGCGACGAGCCCCTTGACGTTCGAACGCGCGACTCGGCTGTGCAGCACGTCGCCGACGATCGCGACGTTCAGGCCGTCGAGGTCCTTGAAGTGCTCACGCATGGAGTAGAGGTCAAGGAGAGCTTGCGTCGGATGCTCGTGCGCGCCGTCGCCCGCGTTGATGACGCTGGCCTTGACCCAGCGGGCGAGCTGGTCGGGCGCGCCGGAGCTTCCGTGACGCACGATGATGGCGTCGACGCCCATGGCCTCTAGCGTCCATGCGGTGTCCTTGAAGCTCTCGCCCTTGGCGACGCTCGACTTGGCGTCGGCGGAGAAGTTGATGACGTCGGCGGAGAGACGCTTGGCGGCGAGCTCGAAGCTGATGCGCGTGCGAGTGGAAGCCTCGTAGAAGAGGTTGCAGACCGTGCGGCCGCGCAGCGTGGGGAGCTTCTTGATCGGGCGGGCGGTGACCTGTCGGAGTGACTCCGCGGTGTCGAGAATGCGGGTGATCTCGTCGGCGTTCAGCTGATCCATGGACAGCAGGTGCTTGATCATCGATACCCCCCGATCAGCACGGCGTCCTCGCCGTCGATCTCGGACAAGTGGACCTTGACGATTTCGTTGGACGAGGTGGGGATGTTCTTGCCGACGTGATTGGCGCTGATCGGGAACTCGCGGTGGCCGCGGTCGACGAGCACTGCCAGTCGTATGAGTCGGGGCCGGCCGAAGTCGAGCACCGCGTCGAAGGCGGCCCGGATCGTGCGTCCGGTGTAGAGGACGTCGTCGACGAGAACGACGTTGCGCCCGTCGAGGTCGGCGGGGATGGTCGTCTCCTCGAGGCTGCGGGGGCCGCGCAGAGCGACGTCGTCGCGATACATGGTGACGTCCAGCGCCCCGGTGGGGACGTCGGTGCCTTCGAAGCCGGCGATGGAGGAGGCGATGCGCTCGGCCAGCGGTGCGCCCCGGGTCCGGATACCGACGAGCACGAGGTCGTCCGTGCCCTTGTTGGCCTCGACGATCTCGTGGGAGAGCCGGGTGAGGGCCCGCCGCATGTCGTCCGGCTCCATTACCCGGGCCTTGACCTGGAACTTCGCTGCCTCGTTCGGTGCTTGCGCCACTAAAAAACGCCTCCCCAGCCCGGGGAAGCGCACGCGTGCAGAACCATCTGTCTCCTTCCCGGCCTCTCAGGGCCGACTTAAAGGACTTTCGGGAAAGACTACATCCGGGGCCGTGCCTACACAACGCTTCACCGGTGGCGACTCGGCCTCGATGGGTCCGAGCTGATCAACACTGACACACCGCCCAGCTCCGGACATTAGCCGCCTGTAACTCGCGGGTTAGCCTCTTGTCATGGACGCGATCTATACCTACGCCCTCTTGAAGGTCTACTACGACGAGGGCAAAGACTATATTGACGCATTCACGCCTCTCATCCTGTCCGTCCTGCCGGATGACGGGAG
Organism: Actinomycetota bacterium; assembly: GCA_036554505.1. GTDB lineage: Bacteria > Actinomycetota > CADDZG01 > CADDZG01 > WHSQ01 > DATBND01. Next base: position 8,507 of record DATBND010000339.1, read on the forward strand.
GATGATCGACCTCAACGAGCTCCAAGAGCGCGTTCGAGCGGCCACTCAAATGGTGATCCCAGAGCTCGCGCTCGGAGTGATTGCCACCCGGGTCAAACGTTCAGGCTTCCTATACAAGAGGGACCGACTCCTCGGTCTTACGGATGCGGGCAAGAGGAATCGTCCCTCCCCCGACAAAGCGAGCAATACCGAGCGACGCATTAACGCCCTCATCGAAGCCGTCCGCCTGCATGTCCAGGAAAAAGGCATTGCTCTCAGTAGAGAGGAGGCATGGACCTCCCTTCAGGCATTCATAAGAACCAATCTCGAATTCTTCGAACAATTCGTCGGTTCGTCCGAAGAGCGCGACGCGCCATCAGAACTCTCCGAACTTGATGCTGCGGTTCTTGAATACTGCATCTGGGCAGAGCAAGCCGATCCCACGGAATTCGAAACTCTACGAGACATCGTGCTGGGGAGCGTGATAGCGAGTTCTGTCTATACCGCATCCTTCGCGGACGTAGGGCGAAAGTTCGAGCGAACAATCGTCTACCTCGATACGAACGTCGTATTCAATCTTCTTGAGCTTCACTACGAAGCGTTCAACCGACCGATCGTTGAGATGTTTGACCTTATGAAGCAAACGGGATCCTTCGACTTTCGGGTTTTTGACTTCACTTTGGAGGAAGTCGTCGGCGTATTAGGCAATTTCAGCCGGCGTAGCCGCGCCTATGTGCCAGGGGTGAAGGTCAACACGATCCACAGCAGTCTGCGTTCGAAGGGATGGACGCCCGCAATACTCCGCCAATACATCGCGAGTCTTGAGGAGCACCTTCACGAGCGCGGCATTCGGGTCGAGGCGACGGAGACCTCTTTGGACACGTTTGTGCCCGAGCCGGGTGAGGTCGGGCGGCTCGAGGTCTACAAGCCGTCGCAGCACCCCCGTGGACAAAATCACGACCTCGCGGCGATCCTGAAAGTGAAACAGCGGCGCGGAACCCTTCCGCGTCAGATTGAGCGAGCGGGCGCCATCTTCTTGACGGCCGATCTCCGGCTAGCGCGCTTCAACTTCGTTGAGGGCGGTCACCGAGCACAATTCACTGTGTCGGAAGTCGTTCCTGCGAATGTTCTCACGACTTTTCTCTGGCTTAAGGATCCTCGCCGCGCAACGGACATCCCGCTTCGCTCGGTGATCCTTATGCACTCCCATGATTTGCTCGTAGAGAGAGATATTTGGCACAAGTTCTTCAACATTGTCCGAGAGCTACGCCTATCGAGTCGTCTGACGAAGGACGATACGTCGGTCCTGATCTTTGATCCTCACCTCGAAGAAGTCCTTCGGTTCACTCGAAGAAACGAAGTCACGCCAGATTGGGTGATGGCCGGAGTTGAAAAGGCGAGACAGCGCTTGGAGACCACCTATAAGCAATCTTCGATTGCCCGTGAAGCCGAACTAGCTGCGCGCTACGAGTCGGAACTCGCAGAGCAGGAGAAGGCCTTGACTGGTCAATTGACTCAAGCGAGTGACGAAAAGGAGCAGCGGTACTTCAGCGCCTTGGAGGCCTCGAAGAAAGAACTAGAGAAGCGCGCGAAGGCTCACGCTCACAGATGGCTGCAGATAATTGCCGTCGGGATCGTCGTACTAATGGGCTTTCTGGCCCTCGCCCTCTGGAGGGTCGTTGATCCAGTCGCAGGAGTTCTTGGGCTGGTCTTAACTCTCGCTATACCTATTCTGGCTTCGGCGTTTGATCTCAAGAAAATCTCTGAAGATCTCGAGAACCAAATTTTCAATGCTCTCTACCGGCGCATGATCCGTCGTTCTGCGCTCGACGAGATCGAGGAGGCCCTCGCTCTGACGGAAGCGTCTCATGAGCGGCAGGTCGACCCTCAGAACCTGCCCTCAGGACAATGACGCGACAAAGGAGAGTCGCCCCTACTGGATGTCCGTTCTTCGCGCCAGCCCAAGCGAACATGCCGAGGCGACGAGCAGCGTCCATAGGGTCGAATAGCCACTGACGCCCTCCGCATAGGGCGGGTGAGGGACTGTGACTGCTAGGTAGAAAGCCGCCGCGACAAGAAGACCTATCCACCTACCGAAAGCCACCCCAGCTGCCCCGATGACGGCCAAGACAGCGATGGAAAGCGAATAGTACTCGAAGAGTATTGGGTCGAGAAGGAGTTTGACGGCGGCGATTGTTAGGGGGAGGGCCCAGTCGGCGTGGGGACGGCCTCGGGCGACGAGCGCGAGCGCGGAGCCCAGTAGAACCACGATTGCGGATTGGGCGGCGCGCATTTGCCAGGTGAAGGTTGTGCTCTCGGCGAAGAGCTTGTGGATCAGGCTCGAGTTGGCGATGTCCCAGCGGTAGTCGAACGAGTTGAACTCGCCGAAGAGGACGAACGGCAGCCAGATCACGGCGACGACTCCCACGAGGATCGCTCCGGCGCGGAGCAGCTTGCGCCAGTCGAAGGTCGGGTTCAGTAGCAGGATCGGGACGCCGAGGATCCCCCACAACTTCAAGCCGGTCGAGAGCGCAAGCAGCAAACCAGCGCGATCCAATCGTCCGTTGCGCGCCTCCCGCGCGGCTTGGAACCACAGCAACGGGATCACGCCCTCGGCGATGTGACCGGTGGAAAGCATCGTCCACGCCAGGCCCCCGAACAGCACGATGGCGGCGGCGAAGAGCTCGAGGTCCTCGCTGGGCCGGCCACGCTCGGCTAGCGCGCTGCGGATCAGGAACACCATCGCAAACGTGAAGCCCAGATAGATCACGAGCGCGGCGATCATCCGCGGGTCGACGTTGATCAGCGCCGATATCTGACCGATCACGCCCCAGAACAACAGCCCGATCGGTCCCTCCTGCACGGTCTCGTCGGCGAAGACGTTCAGCGCGTCGCCGGAGAACAGCTTCTTGCCGGCGTCGATGAACAGCTCGGGGTCCTGGACGTCGAACGACCCACGCCCGTCGAGGATGGCCATGAGCAGCGCGGCCGCACCGATGATCCACAGCCTCCGGGCCACGACCGCCCTGAAGCCGGCAACGATGCGGGGGTGGCGCGCGGCGGAGTCGGCGAAGCCCGAGCGGACTCTCTCTTCCACCCTCGTCCAGCGGGCACGCCATCCGGCGTCGGGCGTCGGGGGGCCCGGGGCAATCGAGGGGTCCGTGGGGTCCGAGGGGTCAGTGCGCGACCCCCGCGACCCCGAAGACCCCTCGTTTTTCACAGACATGGTGTGGCTCCGGCCGACAGCGGAGCGTGGTTGCGGTGCACCGTGTACCTCATGGACCGCATGGACCGCACGAATTTCACGCACAGGTAGACCCGCGCGCGCCCGCTCATTCCGAAGAGGCGCGCTCGTCCTCGGCGATCCGCCCGAGCAAGCCGTTGACGAACCGGCCGGAGTCGTCGGTGGAGAACGATTTCGCCAGCTCGACGGCCTCGTTGATGCCGACGGCGACGGGGATGTCGTCGCGGAATAAGAGCTCGTACAGAGCCATGCGGACGATCGAGAGGTCGACGACCGGCATGCGGTCGATCGCCCAGCGGTCGGCATAGCGCGACACCAGCGCGTCGATGTCCGCTTGGTGCGCCTGGACGCCGTCGACGACGGAGCGCGCGTAGTCGAGAACGTCGGGGCCGGGGGCCGGGGTGTCGGGAGAGACGTCCTCGCCGTCGTCGAGGCCAGACGACATGGACCAACCCGCGCCTTCGCGCAGCTTCCACGCCTCGGTCGGCAGGAGGTCTCGAATCGAGGCTTCGTACAACACGTCGAGCGCAACGCGGCGGGCGGCTCGACGCGCTTTCAAGACGAGGCTAGGCCCTGCCCGTGTACTCGCCCGAGCGCGTGTCGACCTTGATCGTCTCGCCCTTCTCGAGGAACAAGGGCACCTGGACGACGGCACCCGTCTCGAGGGTCGCCGGCTTGAGCGCGCCCGAGACGCGATCCCCTTTCAACCCCGGTTCCGTGTCGGTGATCGTCAGCTGCATCGAGACCGGCATCTCCGCCCCAACGGGGATTCCCTCGTAGACGGGCACCATGCAGATCGTCCCGTCCTTCAGGAACTTGCGCGAGTCGCCGAGCATGCCGGGGTCGACGTGGATCTGCTCGTAGCTCTCGTTGTCCATGAACACCAGCCCCGCGTCGTCCTCGTATAGGTACTGCATCTCGCGCTTGTCGAGGACGGCGAGGTTCACCTTCTCGTCGGCGCGAAACGTCTTGTCGGTAACCGCACCGGTCTTGACGTTCTTCAGCTTCGTCTTCACGAACGCCTGGCCCTTGCCCGGCTTGACGTGCTGGTAGTTCACGATCGTGAACAGGTTTCCGTCGATGTCCAGGGTCTGGCCCGGACGCATGTCGTTGGTCGAGATCAATTCGAAAGTCTCCTCACAGCTCGAGCAGGGTGTCCTTGGGCGCGCCGCCGAGGATCTCCGCGCCGTCGTCGGTCACGACCACGCTGTCCTCGATGCGAACGCCGCCCGAGCCCACAACATAGACGCCCGGCTCCACCGTCACGACGTCCCCCGCCTGCAACGTGTCCTCCGAGGTCCACCGAAGCGTCGGCGCCTCGTGGATGTCGAGGCCCACGCCGTGACCGAGCCCGTGCCCGAACTGCTCGACTCGC
>DATBND010000348.1:0-2395 GCA_036554505.1 Actinomycetota bacterium
CCAGAACATCTCGAACTTCCTCGACCAGGTGGCGTCGTTCGCTCCGTTGGAGGGTGAGGCGACGCTGCGCTCGTTCGTCGCCTATCTGGACGCGGCCGAGGTCGCCGAGGAGACGCTCGAGGCGACCCAGCCGGCCGACCAGGACTCGGTGAAGCTGATGACGGTCCACTCGGCCAAGGGGCTCGAGTTCGAGTGTGTGTTCGTCCCGTCGGTGGCGTCGGGGATAAGCGAGCGCACCGGCGAGCCCATCTATTCGATCTTTCCGAACACGCGCGCGTCGAACCCGCTCACCTCCTACGCCGAGCTGCCCTACGAGGTGCGCGAGGACGCCGAGCATCTTCCGAAGTTCGACGGGAAGCTTGGGCCGTTCATGAAGGCCGTGAAGGACCGCGTCATCGAGGACGAGCGGCGCCTGTTCTACGTCGCCTTGACGCGCGCGAAGCAACGGTTGGCGGTGACCGCGTCGTGGTGGTACGGGCGAGACCAGATCTCGAAAGGGCCGTCGCCGTTCTGGTCCGAGCTCGAGAGCCTCGTCGAGGAGGGCCTCGTCGACGTGGTTCGGCGCGACGAGCTTCCCGAGGACAATCCGCTGTTCGAGGCGATGGAGGACCGGCGCGCGTGGCCGCCCTCGGCGCGCACCGGAGTCGACGACACGTTGTTCGGCGAGGGGTGGGGGAGCGCGGCCGACGCGGTTGTGGCGGGAACGACGACGGTGGCGTCTCTGTTGGAGTCACTGTCACCGGACGAGCGCGCCGCGACCGAGTCTTTGATGGCCTCCGCGTCCCACGACCTGTCGGTGATCGCGGCCGCCGCCGTGCGCGAGGCTCCGAGCGAGCCGGAGGTTCCGTCGATCCTCTCCGCGACGAGCTACGTACGGTTGCAGAACGGGGAATTGACTGCGTGGGACCTGGCGCGACCGTTGCCCGACCGACCCACGGCAGCTCGACGAATCGGGACGGAGGTGCACCGATTGATCGAGGAGCGGAGCCGCGGCATGTCGCCGTTCCCGGACGAGCACGAGCTCGACGAGCCCGGCGCGTACACGCCCCCGAGCCGGATAGGCCAGCTGATGCGGCGGTGGGAGGAGCTCGGCTACGCCGACCGGACGATCGCCCGGCTCCCGAGCGGCGAGCCCATGATCGAGCTCCCGTTCGCGCTGAAGAAGGACGGCAGGATCATCCGGGGCCGCATCGACGCCGTCTACGAAACGGACGACGGAGGCCTAGAGATTGTCGACTTCAAAACGGGCCGCACTCCCGCCGAGGGCGACGACGCAGACCAATTGGCGGTCTACCGAGACGCGTTGGCGTCACTCTCACTCGCGCCGGGCCGCATCCGGTTGACCTACGGAATGCTCGGAGACACCGATGGCGCCTCGATCGGTAGCCATGGTGAGAACCGACAGGCATGATGGGCAACGCAGTGCTCGGCCTCACCGCGTCATAGCCGCTCTACCGTTGCGGTTGGAGGGGCTCTGCTAGAGTCCGCGCCTACGCGAAGGGGGAGAGACATCGTGGCGGGGTCAGGCATTCGTTAGCGAATCCGAGCCGATGGCGCGCGCGGTCATCCAATGTCGTCGATCGAGCACGCCTGCACGATCAATTGCATGATTCGAACGGAGTGCGCATAGCGTGAAAGCGCTAGTCGTCGCCCATGTAGGCGAGACGTTGGGTCACCTCGCTCGTGCCCTCCCGGTTGCCGACGCACTCAGGCGGAGGGGGATCGAGGTCCATATCGCGGCAGCGCCGCGAGCGCGGCCCACGAGTGTCCAGTCCTGTCCTGGTATCCCATTTCACCCGGTCCGCTGGAACTGGTCACATAACCAGGTCGGATCGGTCCCGATGAGCGACTATTTACGCGAGCTCGTCCGGACCAATATTGAGTTGCGGGCGATCCTGACGGCCCTCACTCCGGACGTGGTGGTGAGTTTTCCTGGGGTCTTCACGGCTCAACTTGCGGCCTCGCTGGGGATCCCGCACATGGCGGTTCTTCATGGGCCCTATTTGAGTCCCATAGTCGAACTCCGCGACCCCTCACCCCTCGAAATCGCAGTTCTGACCGTTGCTACGGACCTCATGTGCGGCGGCACCTGGGACCTGATCCTCCGCCACGTCGCTCGAGCCCTAGGCCTTCCGGAGCTCACCTACGAGCGCTTCCTACAGACCGAACGAATTGCCATCCCTCAACCCGCGCTTTCCCTACGAGGCGGCGAGAACCTCGGACGCTGCGATTTCATCGCGGCGTCCTTGGGACCGGCCATCCCACCGGCGATCGAGCTCGGCTCGGGTTGCTGCTACATCTCCTTTGGAACCGGGAAACCCTGCCCGCTTGACGACGTCGTTCGCGTTGCGAGCTCTGCCTTTGCACGGGTGCTCGTCAGCACGAACCAGGCCGG
>DATBND010000361.1:0-6318 GCA_036554505.1 Actinomycetota bacterium
AACCTCGTGGACGAGATCCGCGGCTCCCTCGACTACTACCTCTCGCAGGAGGACAGCGAGCCCGTGTCGTCGGTCATCGTGACGGGTGGCGGTTCGCTGACGCCCGGCTTCATCGAGGCGCTCGAGCAGTCGCTGCGGACCGAGGTGCAGCGCGCGACGCCGCTCACACACATGAACGTGTCGAAGTCCGGGCTCACGCCCGAGCAGGTCGAACAGGTCGAGCCGGTCGCGGCCGCGGCCATCGGATTGGCTATGGGGGTCGCGGCCCGATGATGCGCCGCATCGATCTTCTTCCCGAGGCCTATGCCGCTCGAGCGCAGGAGCGGCGCAGCATCGCGATCGTCGTCATAGCGACGCTTCTCGTGGTGTTGCTGCTCATCGTGTGGTGGGTCAGCCTCGGCGCCAAGGTCAGCGGCGCGCGCAACGACCTCGCCGAAGCGCAGGCGCGCAACGCAGAGCTGCAGGCCGACATCGACAAGCTCCAGAACTTCGCCGACTTGCAGCTCGAGGTCCAGACGAAGACGCAGGCGCTGCAGACGGTGATGGCCGGGGACGTCGACTGGCCGGCCGTCCTCACCGAGGTTGCGATGGTGATCCCGGGCGAGGTCTGGCTCACGAACCTGACGACCTCGGCCGGCACGACCGAGGGGGCCGAGCAGGTCCCGACCGAGACCAACCCGATCCGCGTGTCCAACGACTCGCCGTTCGGGCGCATCCACTTCGCCGGTTGCTCGCTGACCATGCCGGGCGTCGCGAAGTGGCTGATCCGTCTCGACACGGTCAAGGAGTTCTCCGGGATCTGGCTGAACACCGCCACCGCTCCGGAGGCCGCGACGACGTGCCCGGTCCAGTTCGACAGCACGCTCGAGCTCGGCCAGCGCGCGCGCAGCGACCGCTTCGAGAGAGGCCTCCCGTGAGGGGCCGGAGCCGCATGATCATCGCGATCGCCGGGGGCATCGTGGTCTGCCTGTTGTTCTACGTGCTCGCGATCCGCCCGCGCCAGAGCGAGCTCAAGGAGGTCGAGGCCCAGGTCGGCACGGAGACGGCCAAGACCGCGTCGTTGCAGTCGCAGCTCGACCAGCTCGAGGCGCTTCAGCGACAGGCGCCGGAGCTCCAGGCCGACCTCGCCGACATCCGCGACCTCGTCCCCGAGGACGACCAGGTCCCGAACTTCATCTTCCAGGTGCAGGAGTCCGCGAACGCGGCCGGCGTCGACTTCGTAGAGATCACGCCGGAGCTCCCGCGCACTCCGCCCGAGACCGCGACGCTCGCGCAGGTGCGCGCGACGCTCGGTGCACAAGGCGGCTACTTCGCGGTGCAGGACTTCATCCGGCGTCTGTACGACCTCGACCGCGCGCTGCGCATCGACGGCCTGTCGATGGCGCAGATCAGCCCCGAGTCGGCCGACGTCACGTTCACGGCGACGGCGCGCATCTTCTACGAGCTGCCGGAGGGGGCGGCGCCCCCGATCGACCCGAACGCGGTGGTGCCGCCACCGGCCCCAGCCGCGACGCCTAGCCCATAGGAGAAGAAGTGGCAACGACACCAGAGCAGCTCGAAGCGGAAGAGGCCAGGCGCAGCCTGTCGCGCAACCAGGTGCTCGCGGGCGTGGGCATCCTGCTCGCGGTCATCCTCCTGCTGTGGCTGTTCGTGTTCCGCGGGGGCGGCGAGCCGGCGACGGATCCCGCGCTCGCGCCGCCGCAAGGCGCCCCTCCGACCGATCTCGTCTCGCCCGGTCCGGACCTCGACGGTGGGGGCGGGGGCAAGGGCGGCGACGGCGACAAGGGTCGGGTCGAGACGTTCACGGTGTTCGCGCCGAAGGACCCGTTCAAGCCGCTCATAACCTCCGACGACACGAACACCGGCACCACCGACACGACCGACACGACCGGCACAGACGGGGACGGTGGCGACGGCGGTACCGATGGTGGGACCGACGGCGGCGACGGTGGTGACGGTGGAACGGATGGGGGCACCGACGGTGGGACCGATGGCGGGACGGACGGTGGCACCGACGGCGGCGAGAGCATCGGCGGTCACCGCGTCAAGCTGATCGACGTGTTCACGCAGGGCGGCCGCGAGCGCGCCGAGGTCCAGGTCGACGACACCGTCTACACGGTCGACGTCGGCGAGGAGTTCGCCGACAGCTTCAAGCTGCTGTCGACCTCCGGCCGGTGCGCGTCGCTGTTGTTCGGCGACGACCAGTTCAGCCTGTGCGAGGGCCAGGAGATCCTCAAATAACGAGCACCGCTCGGTGGGACACTGAGGGGTGACATGGGACGCCTTCGCTATCTGACCGCAGGTGAATCGCACGGCCGCGCGCTCGTGGGCATCCTCGAGGGCCTTCCGGCCGGCCTGCCGGTGTCGGTCAAGGACATCGCCGACGAGCTCACGCGCCGCCGCCACGGTTACGGGCGCGGCCCCCGCATGAAGATCGAGAAGGACGTGTGCGACGTCGTCGCGGGCGTGCGCGGGGGCCGGACGCTGGGAAGCCCTCTCGCCGTCGTGATCGAGAACAGCGAGTGGTCCAAATGGGCCCACGTCATGCCCGTCGAGGGCGAACCCGCCGGGCGCGAGCTGACCAGGCCCCGGCCCGGCCATGCCGATCTCCCCGGGATGCTGAAGTACGACTTCTCGGACGCGCGCAACGTGCTCGAACGGGCGCGCGCGCGCGAGACCGCGGCGCGCGTCGCTCTCGCGACCGTGGCCAAGTCGTTGCTGGGGCGTTTGGGCGTGACGGTCATCTCGCACGTCGTGCGCATCGGCGAGGCAGCTGTCGCTTCGGGTTCTCCGCTGCCCGGACCTGACGATCTCGAGGCGATCGACGCGTCGCCTGTTCGCTGCTTCAACGAGGCCGCGTCGGGCGCGATGGTCGACGCCATCGAGGCCGCGGGGGCGGATGGGGACTCGCTCGGCGGGGTGGTCGAGGTGCTCGTGTACGGGCTACCGGCCGGCATCGGCTCGCACGTCCACTGGGATCGCAAGCTCGACGGGCGCCTTGCCGGCGCGTTGATGGCGGTGCCGGCGATAAAAGGCGTTCAGATCGGCGACGGATTCGAGGTCGCGGCGGTGCGCGGCTCGGTCGCCCACGACGAGATCGAGGCCGACCTGACGCGCGCGACGACGCGCGCCGGCGGGACCGAGGGCGGGATGACGATCGGCGGGCTACTGCGGATGCAGGCCGCGATGAAGCCGCTGTCGACGCTGAAGCGACGTCTTCGAAGCGTCGATCTCGCCACCGGCGAGCCGTCGGACGCGTTCCAGGAACGCACGGACGTGTGCGCGGTCCCCGCGGCCGGAGTCGTGTGCGAGGCGGTCGTCGCGCTCGTGCTCGCCGATGCCGTGCTCGAGATGTTCGGGGGCGACACGATCGAGGACGTCGAGGCGGCGTGGCAGCGCTATATGGATCGGATCGCGGCGCGCGCCCGGCGGGAGGAGCATTGATCGTCCTCGTCGGGTTCATGGGGGCCGGAAAGAGCACGGTGGGACGCATCCTCGCGGCGCGCGCCGGCGCTCCTTTCATCGACACCGACGCGCTGATCGAGGGTCGCTGGGGCGCGCCGATCGAGAGGATCTTCAAGGAGGAGGGCGAGCCCGCGTTCCGGGAGATCGAGCGCGGCGTTGTCGCCGAGGTGCTCGAGGGGCCCGAAGCGGTCGTCGCGCTCGGCGGGGGAGCGATGAACGATCCCGCCACCGCGACCGCGCTGGAGTGGCACACCGTGGTGTGGCTCGACGTCAGCTACGGGGAAGCGATGCGTCGCATCGGTGCCGACGCGGGCCGGCCGATGCTCACGATTGCCGATCCGAAGGCGCTCTACGACCAGCGCAACGGGGTGTACGAGCGCGTCGCCGACCATCGCGTCCCGGTCGACGACGTCGATCCCGAGGAGGTCGCGACTGCGATCGCGTCGAAGATCGCAGGACTGCGCGCGCGGCCCGAGCCCGTGCGCCGCATCACGGTGTCGCTCGGCCCCCGCTCTTACGACGTGCTCGTGGGCCGGGGCATCAGCGAGCAGGTCACGACGCTCATCCCCCCGACGCCGTTCGCCGAGAAGGCGATGATCGTCACCCACGCGTCGCTTGCGCCGATGGCCAAGCAGGTCGCGGCGTCGCTCGAGACGCGCGGCCTTACGACGGGCATCATGCCCGTGCCCGAGGGCGAGGTCTCGAAATCGATCGTCGTCGCCGAGTCGCTGTGGGAACAGATGGTCGACGGCGGATGGCATCGCAACGACCTCGTCGTCGCGTTCGGCGGGGGAGTCATCAGCGACGTTGCCGGTTTCGTGGCCGCGACCTACAACCGGGGCGTGCCGTTCGTCGCGGTGCCCACGACGTTGCTGGGCCAGGTCGACGCCGCGATCGGGGGCAAGACGGCGGTCAACCTTCCGCAAGGCAAGAACCTCGTCGGGGTGCTCCATCAGCCGCTTGCGGTCGTGTGCGACGTCGATCTGTTGCGGAGCCTCCCTCCAGAGGAGCTCCGCAGTGGGCTCGCCGAGGTCGTCAAGTACGGGCTGATCGCCGACGCGACGTTGCTGGCCTTGATCGAGCGCCAGGCGGAGTTGATCCTGGCCGGCGATCCGGAGGTGCTGCTGGACGTCGTCACGCGCTGCGTCGCGGTGAAGGCGTCCATCGTCTCGTCGGACGAGAACGAAAGGGGAGTGCGCGCGCACTTGAACTACGGGCACACGTTCGGCCATGCGATCGAGGCCGCGTCGGAGTTCCGCAACATCCGCCACGGCGAGGCGGTCGCTCTGGGCATGATGGCGGCGGCATATCTGGCGCACGAGCTCGGTCGGATCGACGAAGAGGCGGTCCAGACGCACCGGCGGGTGCTCCAGGCGATGGAGCTGCCGGTCACCGCGGATCTGGACCTCGCCGCGCTCGAGCGAGCGTGGCGTCACGACAAGAAGTACCAGGGAGGTGTGCGCTTCGTGCTGCTGTCCGCGATCGGACGGGTCGACTCCGGCGTCGAGGCGCCGCGCCCGGCCCTCGAAGCGGCGATAAAGAGGCTTGCGTCGTGAAGGTCCTCGTCGTGCACGGCCCCAACCTGAACCTTCTGGGGACGCGCGAGCTGTCGGTGTACGGGACCGAGACGCTCGAGGAGCTCAACTGGCAGATCGAGCACGCGGCCGAGTCGCTCGGCATCGAGCTCGAGGTGTTCCAGACCGCGCGCGAGGGCGAGATCATCGAACGCCTGCACGACGGGATCGGGCGAGTCGACGGCGCGGTGCTTAACCCCGCCGCGTACTCGCACACCAGCCGGGCGATCGCCGATGCGGTCCGGGCGGTGCCATATCCGGTGATCGAGGTCCACCTGTCGAACATCCACGCCCGGGAGCCGTGGCGCCGGCGCTCCGTGACCGCCGAGGCCGCAACCGGGATAATCGCGGGGCTGGGGGCGGGCTCGTACGTTGCCGCGCTTCATGCGTTGAAGGAACGGGTGGGAGGTCGATAGTGGATCACGAGGGTCGCATCGCAAAGGTTCGAGACGGTTTGGGCGACGAGCTCGACGGGTTGCTCGTCACCAACCTGACGAACGTCCGCTATCTCACGGGGTTCTCAGGAACCAACGGACAGGTGCTCGTCACTCGGGACGGCGCACTGTTTCTCACCGATCCCCGTTATGAGTCGCGTGCCGGCGACATCGTGCACGGAGCCGACATCGTCGTCTATCCGTCCCGGCTCACCGAGGTGTTGGGGGATCGCCTGCAGTCCGCATCGGTGCGCCGGTTGGGCGTCGAGGCGACCACCATGACGATCGCGGGGATGGAGGATCTCGACGAGAAGCTCGACGGTGTCGGGCTCATCGGAACGAAGAACGTGGTCGAGAACTTGCGCCGCATAAAGGAGCCCGCCGAGATCGACCTCATGCGCCGAGCGGCGGACATCACCGCCGATGCGTACACGTGGGTGTGCGACCGCATCGTCGTCGGCGCTACCGAGCGTCAGGTCGCGCTCGACCTCGAGATCCACATGCGCCAGAACGGGGCGGACGAGACGTCGTTCGACCCGATCGTGGGCTCCGGCCCCCTGTCCGCTCACATCCACCACTCGCCGTCGGACCGCGCGTTCGAAAAGGGCGACTTCGTGCTCATGGACTTCGGCTGCCGCGTCGACGGCTACTGCTCGGACTTCACCCGGACGGTCGTCCTCGGGGCTGCGTCGGACGAGCAGCGCGAGTCGTACGAGCTGGTGCTTAGTGCCCACATGGCGGGCATCGACGCGATCCGCGCCGGAGCCACCGGGGTCGACGTCGACGAGGCGTCGCGCGCGGTCGTTCGTTCCGCCGGGCGAGTCGAGCAGTTCGGGCACGGGCTC
>DATBND010000379.1:0-3624 GCA_036554505.1 Actinomycetota bacterium
GCCAAGCCATTCAAGGCCGCACTCGTCGAGGACGGCATCCCCTTTACCTCCTTTGGGGTCGAGGACGTGCAGCGCGAGTACGAGCGCCTTCGCAGCCTCGGGGTCCGCTTTACGCAGAAGCCGACGCCCATGGGCTCGGTCACTACCGCCGTGCTCGACGACACGTGCGGCAACTTGATCCAGATCGCCGCGCGGGCGGACGGGAACTGAGCGTGGACCGCTGCTGAACCTCGACCGCCTGCCGGAGCACGCGCAGGACCACCCCACGTCGAAAGCGATCGTCGTGTCGAGATTGGTGCGATGCATCCTTGGCCGCGACACGCGTACCGCTCATCGATGAAGTCCCCGAACCAGTCCAGAAGCCGCGCCTGTGCCGCGCGACGGCAGGCCTAGAACGTGTGACGGCGGCCATGGGAATCTCCCCGTAGGCGGCCATCGGTTCTCCCCGTTGGCGGTCGTCGGTTCTCCCCGCCCGTGGCCATCGGTTCTCCCCACGATCCTGTCCTGATCGGCCGGTACTCACCGCTGCGTCTTGTTGTCGACGCGCGCGGGGAGGCGGGCCTTGAAGAGCTCGGAGGAAGTGATGGAGATCCTGGAAGCGTTTGATCTGACCGGCACGTTGCGCGGTGCGGCGCAGCTCGCGGGCTGTGATCACAAGACGGTCGCGCATTGGGTGCGCGCGCGTGACGAAGCGGGCGGTGGGCTGGCGGTGTCGGTGCGGCCGCGTCCGCGAGTGGATGCGTTCGCGGTGAAGGTCGAGGAGTGGGTCGATCGGTCGCGCGGCAAGATCCGCGCGGACGTCGCGCATCAGCGCCTCGTCGCGATGGGGTACATGGGTTCGGAGCGCACGACCAGACGGGCGGTCGCTGACGCGAAGCGCCGGTGGCGCGCCGAGCATGGCCGGCGTACGAGGCCGTGGGTGGTCGAGCCGGGGCTGTGGATGCAGTGGGACTACGGCGATGGTCCGGTCGTCGATGGCCGCGAGACGGTGCTGTTCTGCGCGTGGCTGGCGTGGTCGCGCTACCGCGTCGTGCTGGCGTTGCGCGATCGCACGATGGCGTCCGTCGTGATGGCCCTGGACCGAGCGTTGCGGGCGTTCGGTGGCGCTCCGACCTACGCGCTGACCGACAACGAGAAGACGGTCTCGGTCGATCATGTCTGCGGGATCGCGGTGCGCAACCCGACGATCGTGGCGGTCGGCCGCCACTACGGCCTGACGATCGCGACCTGCGTGCCGGCGGACCCCGAGAGCAAGGGCGGCTCGGAAGCGACCGTTCGGATCGCGAAGGCCGACCTCGTCCCGACCGACCACAACCTCCGCGACGCCTACGCCTCGTTCGCCGAGCTCGAGCGAGCGTGCGCGGAGTTCTGCGAGCGCGTCAACACGCGTGAGCACCGGGTCACGCGGCGCGCGCCGGCGGTGATGCTCGCCGAGGAACGCGACCGGCTGCATCGACTGCCGGCGATCGCGCACACCGTCTGCTTCGGCGAGACGCGCAAGGTGTCGTGGCAGTCGACGATCTCGGTCGGCGGCTCGCTTTACTCGGTCCCGAGCATGCTCGTTGACGAACGGGTGTGGGCACGGGTCGACGGCACCGAGCTCGTCGTCGTTCACGCCGACAGCGCCGATGGACCGCGCGAGGTCGCCAGGCATGCGTTGACGACACCGGGCCGCCCGAGCATCGATGACGCGCACTACCCGCCGCGCCCGGCGGGCGCTCTGCAGCGCAGGCCTCGCGCGGCCAGCACCGAGGAGAAGGCGTTCCTCGCGATCGGGCCGGGCGCCGAGGCGTGGCTGATCGCCGCGGCCGCGGCCGGCGCGAGCCGCGTGCGGCGCAAGCTCGCCGAGGCAGTCGACCTCGCCAAGCTGCACGGCGACGAGCACGTCGATGAGGCGCTACGCGCCGCAGCTGATGCGGGCCGCTTCGCCGACGGCGATCTCGCCGCGATCCTCGCGCACCACGGCGGCGACGTCATCGCATTCCCCGCGCGAGCCAACGAGGAGCAGTCGCTGCAGCGCTCGACGCGTTCCTGGGAGGGCTTCGGCGGATGACCGTCAAGATCCCGCCCGCCCCAGCGCTCCCGGATGACGTCGACCGGCTGCTACGCAGGTTGCGGATGCCCTACGTTCGTCACGCCGCACCCGGGGTCCTCGCCACCGCGAAGTCCCAGCGCTGGGACCCCGCCGAGGTCCTCAGAGTCCTGCTCGCCGAGGAGGCCGCCGGTCGTGACCGCGCGACGATCCGGATGCGTCGCCGCGCATCGGGGCTGCCGGCCGGCAAGACGTTCGACGCATGGAACGAGAACGCGTCACCGATCCCTTCGGCGACCCAGCAGGCGCTACGGACACTGGAGTGGATCAGCCGCGCTGAGAATCTCTGCATCTGCGGGCCCTCGGGGACCGGCAAGAGCCATCTCGCCGAAGCGCTCGGCCATCGCGCGATCGACGAGGGCAAGACCGTCGCCTGGCACACCCTCGAGAGCCTCGCGACGCTGCTGCGCCGCCACCGCGCCGACGACAGCGTGAGCAAAGCGATCGGCCGGCTCATCCGCGCTGACCTGATCGTGATCGACGACATCGGCATGCTCCCGGTCGCCGGCGACGCCGCCGAAGCGCTGTTTCGGGTCGTCGACGCGGCCTACGAGAAGCGATCGATCGCGCTGACGTCGAACATCCATCCCGCCGGGTTCGACGAGCTGATGCCCAAGACCCTCGCCGCCGCAACCGTCGACCGACTCCTGCACCACGCCCACGTCCTGCTGACCGACGGCACCGACTCCTATCGCCTCGCCCAAGCGACCGCCGGCAAGGGGGTGACGCCCCTCACCCGATGAAGCGCGCAGCGCGCTATCGCCGCTCCGCTTCGGCCTACGGCCTCAGCTCCGCGACGACAGCGCGCTGGGGAGAACCGATGGCCACCAGTGGGGACACAACGTGACCGCCGCTGGGGAGATCCGATGGCCGTACCTGGGGAGAAAGCGATGGCCGTTGACAACGTGCGCGCCGGCTCCCAGCCGAGGGCCGTGCGGGTTCTAGACCTGCGGTGGTCGCGGAGCGTGCGACGGTGCTTGAGCGTCGGCCGCCTCGCGGAGGCGTTGCAGCGACTGGCGGAGGATCCGCGAGATCTGCATCTGACCGACGCCGATCCGCGCTGCGATTTCGGCCTGCGTCATGTCTTCCTCGAAGCGCAGTCGCAGGATCTCGCGTTGACGCGGAGTGAGGCTCGGGAGCAGACCGTGCAGGACGACGTTGGTTTCAGCGGAGCCGATCCCACCGTCATCGTCTCCGATCCGCTCTTCGACGGTGCCGTCTTCCCCATAGGGAGATTGCAGTGAGACCGCACCACGCGCGCTGCTCGCCTGCATGGCGTCAAGCAGCTTCTCCTCGTCGATACCCGCGGCGCTGCTCAGTTCGGCGGTGGTCGGGGAACGACCGAGCTGCCGCGTCAGCTCGGAGCCGACGCGATCGACGCGCTGCGTGAGCTCCTGTAGCTCACGCGGTGGACGTACCGCCCACGAGTAGTCGCGAAAGTGGCGCTTCAGCTCCCCCGCGATCGTGGGCAGGGCGTAGGAGCTAAACGCGCCTCGAGTCGGCTCATAGCGATCGATCGCCTTGATCAACCC
>DATBND010000413.1:0-2520 GCA_036554505.1 Actinomycetota bacterium
GCGCAGAGGGAGGCGGGGGAGGGGCGCCCGGGGCGGGCGGGGGATGGACGGGGAACGGAGGGAGCCCGGGTTGTGGGTCCCACCGGTATTCGGCGGGATTCCACCGCAGCCAGGACCCGTCCGAAGCCTGGCTCCACCACTCGTCACCGTGCTGAATCGCCTCGGTCATGCGCACCCTCCGAGCGTCCCCGGCGTCGTGGCGACGCCTTCGTCGGGCCCTAAGTTACATGCACGTCGTTTACGATGACGAGGATGCCAGAGACACTGAGTGGGGCCTCCGCCGGGCGCCTGATCATCCGCGGCGCCCGCGAGCACAACCTCAAGAACGTCCACCTCGAGCTTCCGCGCGATTCCCTGATCGTCTTCACGGGGATCTCGGGCTCGGGGAAGTCGTCCCTCGCCTTCGACACGATCTACGCGGAAGGCCAGAGGCGCTATGTGGAATCGCTCTCCTCGTACGCGCGGCAGTTCCTCGGCCAGATGGACAAGCCCGAGGTCGATTTCATCGAGGGCCTGTCCCCGGCGATCTCGATCGACCAGAAGTCCGCGTCGCGCAACCCCCGGTCGACGGTCGGGACCATCACCGAGACCTATGACTACCTCCGACTCTTGTTCGCGCGCATCGGGCGCCCTCATTGCCACAACTGCGGGCGGCCGATCGCCCGCCAGACGCCCGAGCAGATCGTCGACCAGGTCCTCGAGCTCCCGGAGGGGACGCGCTTCCAGGTGCTCGCGCCGATAGTCCGCAGCCGCAAGGGCGAGTTCACGACTCTGTTCGAGGACCTGAGCCGGCGGGGCTACGTCAGGGCGCGCGTCGACGGCGAGGTCAAGGACCTGTCGGAGAAGATCCGGCTCGATCGGTACTTCCAGCACGACATCGACGTGATCGTCGACCGGCTCGTGATGAAGGAAGGCATCCGCTCGCGTCTGACGGACTCGGTGGAGACGGCGTTGAAGCTGTCCGAAGGGACGGCCGCGATCGATCTCACCGACGACGCGGCCGAGGACATCTTGTTCTCGCAACATTTTGCGTGCACGTTCTGCGGGCTCTCGTTCGACGAGCTCGCGCCGCGCAACTTCTCGTTCAACTCGCCCTACGGCGCGTGCGAGCGCTGCGACGGGCTGGGCACGCATCTCGAGGTCGACGCCGAGCTGGTCGTGCCGAATCCAGACCTCACGCTGGAGGAGGGCGCGATCGCGCCGTGGTCGGGACGCTCGACCGAGTACTTCGCCCGGCTCCTCGACTCTGCCGCCAAGACGTTCAAGTTCAAGACGGACGTTCCCTTCAAGCGGCTTCCGAAGAAGGCGCGCGAGCTCCTCCTCTACGGTTCCGAGGACGAGGAGATCCACGTCCGCTACCGGAACCGCTTCAACCGCATCCGGTCGTATTGGGCCACGTTCGAAGGAGTGATCACGTGGCTCGAGCGCAGGCGTGACGAGACCGACTCCGACTACGCGCGTGAGCGCTACGAGCAGTACTTCCGAGAGGTTCCGTGCCCCGCGTGCAACGGCGCGCGCCTTCGCCCGGAGTCGCTGGCCGTGACCCTCGGCGGCAAGAACATCCACGAGCTGTGCGACACGTGCATCGGGGACGTCGACCAGTTCCTGCGCAAGCTCGAGCTCTCCGATCGCGAGACGACGATCGCAGAGCGCGTGCTGAAGGAGATCCACGCGCGCCTCGGTTTCCTCCTCGACGTGGGCCTCGACTACCTGACGCTCACGCGCGGGTCGGCGACCCTTGCCGGGGGAGAGGCCCAGCGCATCCGGCTCGCGACTCAGATCGGCTCGGGTCTCGTGGGGGTCCTCTACATCCTCGACGAGCCGTCGATCGGGCTGCATCAGCGCGACAACCGCCGGTTGATCGACACGCTGGTGCGGCTGCGTGACCTCGGCAACACCTTGATAGTGGTGGAGCACGACGAGGACACGATCCGCTCGGCCGACTACGTGGTCGACATCGGCCCCGGTGCGGGCGAGCACGGCGGCGAGATCGTCTACGCGGGCGCGCTCGACGGTCTCCTCTCCGAAGGCGTCTCCGTCACCGGTGATTACCTTGCGGGGCGGAGGGCGATCGAGGTACCGCGCACGCGCCGCGAGCCGCAAGGGCACATGGTCGTCCGAGGGGCGCGCCAGCACAACTTGCGCGACATCGACGTGTCGATCCCGCTCGCCTGCTTCGTGGCGGTGACAGGGGTTTCAGGCTCGGGGAAGTCGACGCTCGTGAACGACGTCATCTACCGGTCGGTGCACCAGACGCTGAACCGCAACGCGCGCCTCGTGCCGGGCAAGCACAAGGCGATCGAGGGGCTCGACCTCGTGGACAAGGTCATCGACATCGACCAGAGCCCGATCGGGCGCACGCCGCGTTCCAACGCGGCCACCTACACCGGCGTCTTCGATTACGTGCGCAAGCTCTTCGCCAAGACGCCCGACGCGAAGCGGCGCGGCTATCAGCCGGGCCGCTTCTCGTTCAACGTCCGCGGGGGCCGGTGCGAGGCGTGCGCCGGGGCGCTGCTTGGC
>DATBND010000415.1:0-6832 GCA_036554505.1 Actinomycetota bacterium
GTCGTGGCGCGCAAACTGCACCTGCTGGGGCTCGTCCTGGCGCTTTGTGTGTCTGCGGTGCCCGCCCTCGCGGGCGGGGCCAAGTCACGCACCGCGTCGGGTGAGTACAACACCGTGACCGTCTCGGACGCCGACCCTTCGGGTCCGATCGTGGCCGGACGCATAGCCAACGGAGTCACGTTCGAGACGAAGCCCGGCGAGCGCTTCGTCGAGGTCTACATCGAGGACGAGTCCGGGCTCCCCGTCCGTGCGGTCGTCGGCCAGGATCTCGACGGCGACGCCACCGAGGACGTCAAGGAAGAGATCTGCGGCGCGACCACCGCTCCGATCAAGCTGCGCAAGAACGCAGTCGTCATGGTCTGGACCCAGGAGGGAGCGTGCGCCGACGGCACCAACGCCGTGGCCACGTTCGGGACGATCACCGCGACGTTCACCCGGACCGCCCATATGTCGGGGCATCACCACCACCACTGATCCTTCAACTACGCCGCGATCCTCGAGAGGATCGCGGGGGTGACACGTACGTTGCGTTCCCCAAGGGGCTGGGGCGATGTTTCGAAGGGGGCCGGATCGTCATCCGGCCCCCTTCTCGCGTCAGACCTGCGCGTGGGTGGGCGCTCGATCCTCGAGCAACAGCTCCTTGAACCGGCTGTACATCAGCGAGCACGCCAGCAGGAGCACCCCGACGCCCACGAACACGACGGTGCGATATCCGGTAGCGAGCAGCCACACGTCGGACAGGACCAGCTTCAAGATCGTCGCTCCGAAGAGGCCGACGCCGAGATACCGGAGAAGCCGCGCGTTGCGGACGACTCCGACGGCGACGAGCGCGCACGCGTACGCCGACCACACCGCCGTCAGCGCGAACTGGACCACCTGATGGCGTTCGGGGGCTGCGGCCGTACGGTTCACGTACGCCGACGCCTCCAGGCTCATGTAGATCAGGGTCATCGCGTTCGCGAGGACGACGAGGATCGTCCCGATCTGGCGCTCCTCGCCCTCGCCGTGTCGAAGCAGCGCAAACGCTGCGGCGAAGAGAGAGGACGCGTGGACGACCCACGCGAGAGATATCCACGAAACGAACAGGTGGTCGGGGTCGTACGTGATCCCGTCCCCGAGAAGGACGATCGAGACCGCCACGGAAGACGTCGTGAGGACCGCGCCGACGAGCCGAACGGACAACGAACGCACGAAGTAACCGGCGAAGAGAGCGATGGCCCCTTCCGCAGACCAGATAGCCGGGACCCATTCGAGCTCGAAGTGCAGCGGCACCCACGCGACCGCCAGCACGCCACCGATGACGGCGGTGGTCGCGACGAACTCGCTCGGCGCGCGGCGTTTCCATAGTCCGAGCGCGACGGCCAGATAGAACGCGCCGATGATGCCGAGCGCGGGACCGCGCGAGTCGGGGAGCTCCGGCGTCATGAGAGCCATCACCGCGGCCACGTGTACCCACGCGTTGACCGCTAGAAAGACGCTCTCACGGCCCGTCATGTCCGTGCCGGACGATGCGGTGTCGGCGTCGCGCTTACGACGGAGCACGCCCGCGAGAGCGGTCCCGACGAATATCAGCTGGTACGCGGACACGAACGTGACCCCGCCCACGACCGGGACTTCACTTGCATGCGGAGCGAACAGCGCCCACGACGACACGGCCGCGACCCAATTGAGGATCTCCCACCGGCGATACCGGGCCAGCGCGAGAACGCACAGGTCGACCGTCAGCACGTAGCCCAACGAGGTCATCGTCCCCAGCGACCCGTCACCGACGACCACCGGATTCGCGAACGCGCCCAAGGTCGACAGCACCGCGAGCGCTTGTGAGTCATGGCGCAGCGCCAGAACCGCGCCCACGATTGCAACCGCCCCCAGTAAGCCGAACGCGGTGCGGGCGTCTATCAATTCGTAGTGATGGAAGGCAGCCCACGTAGTCACGTAGAGCAGACCGGTGCCGCCGCCCGCCGCCGCCTGCGCGAACGGGCTCCATCCGCGCGCGGCCGTTCGCTCGGCGAGGAAGATCAACGCGACCGCGGCCATGATGCCGAGCGCCACGCGGCCGCCCGGGCCGATCAAGCCTCGATCGACGGCATACCTGTATCCGAACCCGGCCCCCACCAACAGCGCCAGGGCACCCGCGCGCGCGAACCACGTGGCGACGAGATCCGCCTCCAGCGCGTCCTCGCGTTTGGTCAAACCCGATCCCTTGGCCCCGAAGAAGATCCCGGGCTTGCGTGGCGTGTCCGTTCCGTTGCTCATCGCGATACCTCCTTGTCGAAGCTCTCGTAAGCCTCGACCGGTGAGGTCACCGCGGACAGACGGACTCGTGCCGGTTCGAGCCGGAGAAGTGCCCAATCGACCTGGGCACTTCGGGAAGCCGCGAGGAACGGATCGGGCTACGGCAGGGTCGATCCGACGTCGCGCTTCGCCTCGCGCCGACCGGCCGCGAACAGCGGGATGAACACGTGTGCGAGAGGGCCAATGCTCAACGCGTACGCCACCGTGCCGATCCCCACCGTCCCGCCCAAGGCCCAGCCGACGCCGAGCACGATGAGCTCGATCGACGTCCGCACGAGCCGGATCGAGCGGCCGCCACGGGCGAGACCCATCATCAGGCCGTCGCGGGGGCCCGGACCGAGCCCCGCGCCGATGTACAGGCCGGTCGCGACGCCGTTGAGGAAGATCCCGCCCACGAGGAAGACCGCCCGCGGCCCCAGGGTCTCGGGGCGCGGCAACAGCATCACGAACACGTTCACGGTCAGGCCGACGAGCACCGCGTTGCTCACGGTCCCAAGGCCCGGACGTTGCCGCAACGGGATCCACAAGAGGAGCACGAAGGCCGAGATCACGACGGTGGCCGTGCCTATCGCCGCGCCGGTCTGGCGGGCAACGCCCTGATGGAAGACGTCCCACGGGTCCAGGCCGAGCGTCGACTCCACCAGGAGGGCGGTGCTGAACCCGTACAGAGGGAGACCGACATAGAGCTGTAGCAGCCGGCGCACGATGCGGTCGCGAGGTAGCGGCAGGAGGAGGTTCACCACACGCAGGATAGGAGCCGCCCGGCGAAACCGTGACCCGGGACGGCAGGCGCACGTGCTTACACTCCCGCGATGGTCCGCAGCGAGACGCGAGCAATCCAGGTCGGCGACGACGGCAAGCGAGGGACCGAGGCGTTCGCGGCCACCGACTGGCTGCTGCTCTCCGGCACCGCGCTGACGTGGGGATCGTCGTTCGTGTGGATCGAGATCGGCCTGGACTCGTTCTCACCTCCACTCATCACGCTGATGCGCGTCGTCTTCGGGATCCTCGCCCTCGCGGCCTTTCGAAAGGCGCGCGCCCCGATCGACAAAGCGGATCTCCCGAAGGTCGCGCTCCTCGGGTTCCTATGGATGGCATTGCCGTTCCTGCTGTTTCCCATCGGCCAGCAATGGATCGACTCGTCACTCGCGGGGATGATCAACGGAGGCGTCCCGATCTTCGCCGCGGTGTTCTCGTCCTTCTTCCTCCGGAGAAGGTTGCACGCGAACACTCTGGTCGCGATCCTCATCGGCTTCGCCGGCGTGCTAGCGGTGGGTTGGCCTGCGGTGCAGGGCTCGCGCGCGACGGCGGCCGGAGCCGGCCTCGTGCTACTGGCGACGATGTCCTACGGGGTGGCGCTCAACCTCGCAGCGCCGCTGCAACAGCGCTACGGCGCGCTGCCGGTTCTCCTTAGAGCGCAACTTGCGTCCCTGGCGATCGTGATCGGCCCGGGCGTGTACGGCGCCACGCAGTCGGAGTTCTCGTGGCCGAGCCTCGGCGCGATCGTCCCGCTGGGATGTCTGGGAACGGGGCTCGCGTTCGTCTGGATGACGACGCTGGTGGGCCGAACCGGCCCCGTCAGGGCGTCGATCACGATCTACTTCGTCCCGATCATCGCCATCGCACTCGGGGCGATCTTTCGAGACGAGACCGTTTCCATCGTGTCGCTCGGAGGCACCGCTCTCGTCCTCGTCGGGGCGTACCTGACGAGCCGCGCCCAGACCGGGCCGGCGAACGAGAGCGCTCGCGCTTAGCGAGCCCCGTCGGTCGCCAGCAACCCGTAGACGTTCATGTCGTAGTGCCCCCCGGCGCCGAACCCGGCCGCGCGCGCCACGCCCTCGATGCGGAAGCCGAGCTTGGCCGCGATGCGATTGCTCGCGACGTTGCCGGTGCCCGCGCGCAGCTCGATGCGATGCACCTTCATCTCGTCGAAGCCATAGCGGACGAGCGCCGCCGCGGCCTCGGTGGCGACACCCGAGCCGCACAGGTCGGATCGGATCCAGTAGCCGATCTCGGCACTGTTGGCGAGCTGGTCGAATTTGTGCAAGGAGCACTGCCCGGTGGCCTCGCCGTCGGTGAAGATCGTGAAGTGACGGTCGGCCGCGTCGCGCCAACCTGCGGCAGCGCGTTCGAGGAAGTCCCGCACGCCGTCCTTCGTGGGCTCGACGGCCCATGCCATCCACGGCGCCAGCGCGTCCCAGGAAACCTCCATGGCGTGCCACAGACCATCGAGGTACTCGGGCGCGCTGGCGCGCAGCTCGAGCCGCGCGGTGGAAAGGATCATGTCTGACATTCGAAGGACGCTAACGCGTCAGCCGGCGAGCGATTTCACGCGCGCGATGAGCTCCTCGGCGGTTTGCTCACCGGTCGGCCGCGGCGCGACCTGCAAGTGCGTCACGCCGGCCTCGCGGTAGGCCGCGATCCGCTCGGCCACGTAGCTCTCGGGGCCGCACATCGACATCGAGTCGAGCAGCTCGTCCGGCACCAGGGCCGCCGCCTCGTCCTTCTTTCCGTCGAGGTAGAGGTCCTGGATCTTCTCGGCCTCGGCTTCATAGCCGTAACGGCGAACGACGTTGTTGTAGAAGTTGTGGCCCTTCGCACCCATGCCTCCGATGTACAGCGCAACCTGGGGACGAACGGTCTCGCGCGCGGCGCGGGCGTCGTCGCCTTCGGCGATGGCGAGCACCCCGCCCGCGGCGATCTGCAGAGGGCCGAGCGACGGCTCGCGTTTGGCCCCGCCGGCTTCGAGCGCGCTGCCCCACACGTCCTTCGCCTTCTCCGGCACGAACAAGGTCGGCAGCCACCCGTCGGCGACCTCGGCCGTCATCGCGACGTTGCGATCTCCGAGGGACGCGACCCATATAGGGATTCGAGGGCGTAGCGGATGGGCAATCGTCTTCAGCGGCTTGCCCAGGCCGGTTCCGCGACCGGCGGGCAGAGGAAGCATGTAGTTCGCGCCGTCGTGCGTGAGGCGCTCCTCCCGGGCCCACACCTTCCTGCAGATAGCGACGATCTCGCGCGTGCGCCCGACCGGATCGTCGTACGGGACACCGTGGAATCCCTCGATGACCTGAGGGCCGGACGCTCCGAGGCCCAGCTCGAAGCGCCCGTCGGAGAGCATGTCCAGGCCCGCCGCGGTCATCGCGATCAACGTAGGGGTGCGCGTGTAGATCGGCAGGATGCCGGCGGCTATGGCCACCGACTCGGTGCGCGCGGCCAGATAGCCCATCAAGCTCGGGCTGTCGAAACCGTAGGCCTCCGCCACCCACACGTGGTCGAGGCCGGCCTTCTCGAGACGCGCGACCTGGTCGACGCCCTCGCGGGAGCCGCGCGCGTAGCTCATCGCCGTCGTGATCTTCACCGCGGCACGGTACCGAACGGCGGGCGCTCATGTTGCCCGTCGGTCCGGCGACACTGCATGGCAGACTTCTGCCCGTGACCAACGAATCCAAGCGGGTCCGGTTGGGTGAGCTCGCCGACGACATAGAGGCGGAGATGCGTCGGCTTGGGGCATGGATGGAGAACCCGCCGACGGAGGAGACGGTCCTCGGCGGCGGCGCGTTCGGCATGGGGACCGTCGCGTTCGACACGTGGTTACAGGTCGTCTTCGTCCCGAGGCTCCGCCAGACGGCCGCGGGCGCCTTCCCACTGCCGAAGAACAGCTCTGTGGGCGCGCAGGCCAGCCGGGAATGGGACGGCGAGACCCGCGACCTGGAACGGCTGCTGGGCCTCATCCTCGACGTCGACGACGTGATCGAGGGCCGTGGATCCGGCTACTAGGACCTGCGCGGCGACGGCGGCGGTGATGCTGCTCCTCGCCGGATGCTCCGGCCCGCGCGCGCACGCACCGTCAGCCGCGGCGAGCCCCTCCCCGTCCAGCGACGGGATCGAAGACGGAGCGCCGTGCCCACCCGCACCGGCCGAGCTCGGCCTGCCCGACGACGCCGGTTGCGCGAGCGCCGCGTCGGGCATCTTCAGCCCGGCGCCGCGGGGCACGGATCTGATCTCGTATGCGCTCGTGGGCGAGGAAGGCTACCCGCGGCGCTGGCGCCTTCGGGTGATGCGGCCCGACGGGGAGTGGCTCGAGGAGCCCATCTACGCGGGCTCGGCCACGAGCTATCCGCGATTGCTCGGAACCGCCGACGCGAACGACGACGGCAGCGACGAGGCGTTCGTGAAGGTGGCCACCCACTCGTATCACTCGGGCGCCACGCACGAGATCGCCATCTTCGGAGTCCGCCCGCGCGACATCTACCGCGTGCAGATAGACGGACGCCCGTCGCTCTTCCAGGTAGGTGGCGTGTCGACGTTCGGGGAGGGCGTGGAGTGCCGCGACGTCGACCTCGACGGCGACCCCGAGCTCGTGCTCCTGAGGATCGACTTCGTCTTCGGAGAGATCCAGCGGTTCAGCGAGCGCGTCTACGAGTGGGAAGGCACGGGGCTGCGGTTCTCCTCGCGCCGCGAGGGCCGCATGGCCAAGACCGGGTACAACGATCCACTCCTCTACCGCTACTACTCGTTGCGGTGCTTCGACTTC
>DATBND010000416.1:0-13565 GCA_036554505.1 Actinomycetota bacterium
CTGTAACGGCGTGGCGAGGACCTGGGCCTGGCCGATCGCGGCGAACATGAGGTCACCGTCGTCATGCGGCCGGGGGAAAGACGAGCGCGCGGTGGACAGCGGCATCTCGTGGTCCCGGTTGAAGCCGAACGCCTCCGCGTACTCGGTCAAGACCCGGCCTCCGAGATCCAGGGCGAGCTGGGCGAATGCGGTGTTGACGCTGTTCTGCACCGCCGACGCGAACGAGATCGTCCCGAACTGGCCTCCCGCGAAGTTGCGCACTCCTCTGAACTCCTTAGGGCCGGTGATCGGCGTCGACGGCGTGACCTCGCCGGTGTCCAGAGCGGCGCTGGCGGTCACGACCTTCATGACCGACCCGGGGGGATAGAGGCCCGACAGCGCGCGATTGAACGGAGAGATCTCGACGCCGACGTAGTTGTTCGGATCGAACGGCGACGACGAGACGACCGCCAGCACGTCCCCCGTCTTCGGCTGGATGACGACCGCTCCCCCGACGGTCGACCCGAACGCGTTCTCCGCAGCGCGTTGCACGTCGACGTCGAGCGTCGTGCGAACCGATTCTCCCGGCGCGCCCTTGGCGCGGCCCACGACCTCCAGCGTCTCCCCGCGCCTGTCGACTATCGAGAGCTTGGCCGCGGGCGTCCCGGCTAGAACAGGCTCGTACGCGCGCTCGAGGCCGGACGCCCCTACGAGGTCGCCCTCGGCGGCTGTGGCAGTCGCTTCTTTCGCGGACAGCGGCGCCAGGTTGCCGACGGTGCTGCCGGCGACGGCGCCGAAGGGATAGGAGCGCGACTCCGGCGGGCCACGCCGGGCGAGGGGCCGGCGCGATCGGTCGAGGAGCGCGCCGCGCGCGAGCGCGCGGTAGGACACCGCGAACCCCGCGGCGTCGGGGACGCCAGGGAACAGAAGCCCGCGCTCCCAGCGGACGCCCCATCGACCGTCGTCCTTGTCGTACGCGATCGTCAGCTCGCCCTCGAGCTCGAACGGAGCGCGAGCCGCAGCGGATTCGTACTCGATCGAGTACGAGACTTCTTGCTCCAACGGGCCGGCGGTCGCGGTGGCGCCCGGGGCCGGCTGGTCGACGGGATCGGCGCGCCTGACCTCGAACGACGTCACGTCCCCCTCGGCCAGAGCGCGCTCCACGACGCGCTCGGCGCGCTCGGAGGTCCAGGTCGCGTTGGGAGCGAACAGGTCGGTCATCTCGTCGTAGTCCCGCGCATTCCACTGGGCGATGAACGCGTCGGCGGCATCCTGGGCGGACGGCAGCGGCTCCGGTCCGTCGTCGGAGGTACAGCCCGCCAGCAGGAGCGGGCCGACGACGGCCACGGCGATGAGACGACGCAGAAGCACGTGTATGAGCGAGCTATGCAGTGATCTGGGGACCGGTCACGAACGCGCCGACGCGGGGACGACTCGGTACACGTCGAAGACCGAATCCACTCTCCGGACGCTCTGGATCACGTGCTCGAGGTGGTTCGGGTCGGCGAGCTCGAACGTGTACGTCAGCGTCGCGATGCCGTCGCGGCCCGAGCGCGTCGTCGAGGAGACGATCTGGATGCCCTGATCCGAGATCGCCGCGGTGACGTCGCGCAGCAGCTTCGTGCGATCGAGGGCCTCGATCTGGATGCCGACGACGAACGTCCCTTGCTGGCGATCGTCCCACCACACCTCCGCCATACGCCCGTCGTCGACGGCCTGCAACGCCTTTGCGTTCGGGCAGTCGTCGCGATGGACCGAGACGCCGCGCCCGCGCGTCAGGAAGCCGATGATCGGATCGCCCGGCACCGGAGTGCAGCAGCGCGCCAGGCGTACGAGGAGGTCGTCCATGCCCTCGACGATCACGCCCCGTCCCCTCCTCGACGGACGGCGCTTGGGGAGGGTGACCGTCTCCTCTTCGGACTCGGCGTCCGGCTCGAACAGCCGGATCACGCGCGTCGTCACCGACTGGGGCGAGAGGTGGCCCTCGCCGAGCGCGACGTGCATGGACTCGAGGTCCGGATAGCGGAGGTCGTCGCTCACCTGTTGGAGCAAGTTGCCCTTGGCGATCTTGTCGACCGGGAGACCCTGTTTGCGCATCGCCGAGAGGAGCGCGTCCTTGCCTTGGGCGAGCGCGTCCTCCCGTCGCTCGCGCGCGAACCACTGGCGGATCTTGTTACGGGCGCGGGGGGTCTTGACCACCTGCAGCCAGTCCCGCGAGGGCGATGCAGAGCCTTTCGACGTGATTATCTCGACCGCGTCGCCGGAGGTGAGCTCATGGTTCAACGCGACGAGCTTTCCGTTGACGCGCGCACCGACCGTCCGGTGCCCGACCTCGGTGTGGATCGCGTAGGCGAAGTCGATAGGAGTCGCCTCGCGCGGGAGCTCCATGACGTCGCCCTTCGGGGTGAAGACGAAGACCTCGTCGGAATAGAGGTCGATCTTCAAGGACTCCATGAACTCCTTGGGGTCCGACGACTCCTTCTGCCAGTCCATCATCCGCTGGAGCCACGCGATCTCCTCTTCGGCGGGCTTGCCGCGCCGGTGCTCCTTGTAGAGCCAGTGCGCGGCGATGCCGAACTCCGCCGCGCGGTGCATCTCCTTGGTGCGGATCTGGATCTCCATCGGGCGGCCCTCGGGCCCGATGACCGTGGTGTGCAGCGACTGGTACATGTTGAACTTGGGCATCGCGATGTAGTCCTTGAACCGCCCCGGAACGGGCGTGAAGACCGTGTGCAGCGCGCCCAGCGCGGCGTAGCAGTCGCGGACGTTCTCGACGACGATCCGGATGCCGACGAGATCGAATATCTCGTCGAATTCTTTTCCACCCAGCACGATCTTCTCGTAGATCGAATACAGGTGCTTCGGGCGACCGGACACCTCGGCCTTTATCTTGACCTCGCGCAGCTTCGCGCCGATCTGCTCGGACACCTCCTCGAGGACACGCTCGCGCTCCGGCTGCCTGTTCTGCACCAACACTGCGATCTCGCCATGGCGCTTGGGATGGAGGGTCTCGAAGGCGAGATCCTCGAGCTCCCATTTGATGCCGTACATCCCGAGCCGGTGCGCAAGCGGCGCGTAGATCTCGAGCGTCTCGCGCGCGATCAACTCTCGCTTCTCCGGCGCCAGAGGCGCGAGCGTGCGCATGTTGTGTAGGCGATCGGCGATCTTGATCAGCAGCACGCGTACGTCGCGGGCGGTGGCCACGATCATCTTGCGGAGGCTCTCGGCCCGGCTCTGCTCGGCCGAACGGAACCTGATCCGCTCGAGCTTCGTCACGCCGTCGATCAGCGAGGCGACGTCGAATCCCATCTCGCGTTCGACGTCGGGGAGCGCGAGCGGCGTGTCCTCCACCGCGTCGTGGAGCAGCGCGGCCGCGATCGTCGTCTCGTCGAGGCCGAGCCCTCCGAGGATCGTCGCGACGCCGAGAGGGTGGCTGATGAAGGGGTCGCCGGACTTGCGCAGCTGCCCGGAGTGAGCCGCATCGGCCATCTCGAAGGCCTTCTCGATCATCTTCACGTCGGCCTTGGGGCGGCGGGAGCGGATCTCTTTGATGAGCGCGCCGAGCTCGGTCTCGGGGGTGCGCGAGGGGCGGACCTTCTTCAACACGGCCTTGACCCCCCGAGGCGCGACCTCCTGCTCTACGGCGGACTTTTGGGTTTGCTCCGGGAGGGTGGGCACCTATTCATTCTAGGTTGCCTACGCCTCGTAACCGTAGATCGCGGCCCCTTGCGAAAGAGCTACGGAGCTTCGCCTCGGACGAAGACCACGGTCCCGTCCTTGCCGTTCATCTCCCCGACCTCCCATCCCGCGGTCAGCCACGCGCGGCTGTGCATCCTGTGATAGTCGTTGCGCCACCACGACGGGAACCGAGCATTCGCGGGGAGCGGCTCGCCGACGAGGTCCTCGACCTCCTGCAACGTCATCGTCAGCTCGACGACATTCGGTGCTCGAGACGCGAGGAATGCGGCGAGGCGAATGTATTTGAGGGAGCGTCGTTGCTTGGTGTCCTCCACAGCCACCTGAGCGTAGAGAGCGGGGCGCGCCCGGGATAGGGGGAACGACCATTTGCCCTGAATTGCTCTCGGAGCCGCAGCGCCCTGGCTAAAAGGTGATCAAGCTGAACAATGGCAGGGTCGGCCTGGGCTCAGGCGTGGAACTAAAAAGTGATCAAGCTGAACAACTCGTACGAGCCGAGCCGGGCGCGCCCAGACAGGAACGCGAGCTCCATGATCGTGGCGATCCCCGCGACCTTGCCCCCACAACGCTCGGTGAGGATCGCCGTCGCAAGCGCGGTCCCTCCGGTCGCGAGGACGTCGTCGACGATGAGGATGCGCTCGCCCGGCGCGATCGCGTCCTTGTGTATCTCGAGGCGATCGGTCCCGTATTCGAGGTCGTA
Source organism: Actinomycetota bacterium (assembly GCA_036554505.1). GTDB lineage: Bacteria > Actinomycetota > CADDZG01 > CADDZG01 > WHSQ01 > DATBND01. The sequence goes on from DATBND010000416.1 coordinate 4,376, forward strand.
GGTCTCGCTCTCGACGTCCCACGGCAGCTTCCCCTGTTTGCGCACGGGGATGAGCCCCGCCGTGAATCGATACGCGAGGGGGGCCGCGACCATGAAGCCGCGCGCCTCGATGCCCAGGACCTTGTCGATCATGTCGCGATCGAAGTGGTGCGCGATCGCGTCGACCGTGTACGCGAACGCCTTCTTGTCCGCCAGCAGCGGCGTGATGTCCTTGAACGTGACCCCGGGCTTGGGGAACTCTGGGATGTCTCGGATGTAATCCTTTAGCCAGTCGTGAACGCCCGTCGGTTCACCAGCCACGCCAGGTCCCTTTCAGGAAAATCGCGGCTCAGCGTCGGCGACGCCGCTTGGCCTTCTTGGAGGTGGTCTTCGCCTTGGACGACGACTTAGACGCCGGGCGTGGGCTTGCCAACCCCGGCGTCTGCCCGGCGGTCGCCATCTCCGGCTCGGCCGCGCCGTCGGAGCGACCGCGCGACGTCACGGCCCCGCCACCGGCCGTACCGAGCGTCTGGGCGGCCTGCTCGGGCGTCAACGCCTCCGCGGGGGCGCCGGTCTTCTTCGCGTCCCGCAGGACCTTCTCGCGGATGCCCTTGTAGCGAGGCTCGCTCTCCTTCAGCTGGGCGAGGATCGGAGTCGCGATGAAGATCGACGAGTACGCGCCTGCCAGGAGGCCCACGAACAACGCGAGCGAGAGGTCCTTGAGGGTGCCCGCGCCGAGCGCGCCGGCTCCGACGAAGAGAAGAGCGGCAACCGGTAGCAGCGTCGCGAGCGTCGTGTTCAGCGAGCGCATGAACACCTGGTTCATCGCGAGGTTTGCCGAGTCCTGGTACGTCATCTTCCCCGTCGCCGCGAACATCGCAGTGTTCTCCTCGACCTTGTCGAAGACGACCACCGTGTCATACAGCGAATAGCCGAGGATGGTCAGGATCGCGATGACGCTCGACGGAGTCACCGAGAAGCCGACCAACGAATAGACCCCCGCCGTGATGACGAGGTCGTGGATCAGCGCCGCGAGCGCGCCGACCGCCATCTTCCACTCGAACCGGTACGAGATGAACGCCACGATGACGACCATGAAGATGATCAGGGCGCGGACCGCCTTGTTGGTCACCTCTCCGCCCCACTTGCTCCCAATCCGGTCGCTGCTCGTCTCGGTCGGACTTGCCCCGACCGTGTCGCTCACCGCCCCGACGATGTCGTCCTGGGTATCCGTGTCGCCGACCTTGGTCTGGACGAGGACCTGGCGCTCGCCCCCACCGGCGGGCTGCTGGACCTGGATCTGGGCGTCGTCGACGAACTCGCCCACGGCGCCCTCGACCTCGTTGACGATGTCCTCGGAGCTCGCGTCCGCGAGCGGGCCGTCGTCCGGTACCGGAGCGGTGATCGACACCCCGCCCTTGAACTCGATCCCGTAGTTCAGGCCTTTCGTTAACAGCGACACGACGCTGGCCAGGATCAGGACGGCCGAGATCAGGTACCAGATCTTGCGCCTGCCGATGAAGTCGATGTTCGTCTGGCCGTTGTACAGACGGCTCGCGAGGCCGCCGCTCACGACGACTTTGCTCCCAACGCCTCTTGCAGGCCGAGGAAGCCGGCGCCCGTGAACCTGCGCGTCTTCGCGAGGAGGGCGACGGCCGACCGCGTGAAGAAGTACGCGATGGCGACGTCGATGATCGTCGCCAGCCCGAGTGTCAGCGCGAATCCCTTTACGGGCCCTACGGCGAGGAAGAACAGGATGACCGCGGCGGCGCCGGTCACGAAATCGGCCACCAGGATCGTCCTGAACGCGCGCGACAAGCCACGATCCACGGCCGCGCGCATGCTCTTGCCGGATCGGACCTCGTCCTTGAGGCGTTCGAACGCGACGATGTAGCTGTCACAGGTGACGCCGACCGACACGATGATCCCGGCGATGCCGGCGAGCGTCAGCGTGAGCCCGGCGGTCTCGCCCAGGATGGCGAGGATCGTGTACATCACTGCGGTGAACACCGCCAGGCCCAGCCAGATGACGAGGCCGAGAGCACGGTAGTAGAGCAGCACGTACAGGAAGATCAGGCCGATCCCGATGATGCCGGCGAGGATGCCCGCGTCGAGCGAGCTCTGTCCGAGCGTCGGCGACACCTCTTGCACCTGCGACTGGACGAGCGTGATCGGAAGGGCGCCGGCCCGTAGCACGAGCGCCAGGTCCTTCGCCTCCTCCTGGTCGCCCACGTCGATCTGGGTCTGGCCTCCGCTGATCCCGCTCCCGCACTCGACGCCGCCCTCGGTGCCCGCCTCGGCGGGGCTGCGCATGCCCGCGGCGCTCTCGACCTTTCCGTCGAGCACGATCGCCACCTGGTTCCGAACAGTCTCACCCTGGTCGCGCAGACATGCGAGCTCACTCGTGAACTCGGCCCACTGCTTCGAACCCTCGTCGTTCATGTCGATCTGCACCGACCACGCGCTGCCGGTGTTCGGGTCGACGACCGCCTCGGCCTGCGTGACGACCTCCCCCGTCAGCTCCGCCGGAGCCAGGCGGTAGAGCGTGTTCGGGTCGTCGGAGCCCGGGTAGACGACCTCCTCCTGTGCGACCTCGTCACCCTTCTGTTTCGTGATCTCGGGGGCGTCGGGAGCGCTTGCCTGGAAGACCTCCTCGACCTGACGGAAGGTGAGCTGCGCGGTCGTGCCGATCAGCCGCAGGGCCTTCTCGCGCTCCTGGATGCCGGGGATCTGCACGATGATGTTCTCGCAGCCGGCCGCAGCGACGTCGGACTCGGCGACGCCCAGCGAGTTGATCCTCTGCCTGATGATCTCCACCGTCTTCGCGAGGACGTCGCCCGGCGGGCAGCCGCCCTCTGCAGTGAGGATGACGCTGATGCCGCCCTTCAGGTCGAGGCCCAGTGCGGGCGAGGTCCCGGTGAACAGGACCGCCCCCAGGCTCCCGAACGCGACGAGCACGGACATGACCAGATAGAGCTTGTAACGCTTCTTCCGCATGCGTCCCTTCCCAGCGAGTTACGGCGCGATCAGACCTCTTCTTCGTCGGCCGCCTCGGCGAGCGCGGCGTCCTCCTCGTCCTCTTCCCACACCTTGCGAGCGACCGCGGACTTCACGAACGTCACGCGCATCCCGGGCGCGATCTCGAGCTCCATGTCCTCGCCGTCGATCGAGCGCACCGTGCCGTGTATGCCGCCGATCGTGATGACGTCGTCGCCCGTCTCGACGCTCTCTATCAAGGCCCGGCGCTGCTCGGCCTGCCTCCTCTGCGGGCGGATCAGCATGAAATAGAAGATGCCGATCAGCAGCACCAGAAATATCAGGCTCGAAGCGTTTCTCATGCCAGGGTCCTTTGAGTCGTCCCGCACGCGATACGGAGCCGCTCGGGCGGCTCCCTAGGCTCGAATCCTACCGCTTCGGGTTGGTTCAGACCTCCGTGCCGAACAGCCCCACCGGCTGCGCGCCGGCGGTGCCGGAGGGTACGGCGACCCCGAGATGGGCGTACGCAGCATCGGTGGCCACGCGCCCGCGCGGGGTGCGGCGCAGGAATCCGAGCTGGAGGAGATACGGCTCGTAGACGTCCTCGATCGTGTCGGGCTCCTCCCCGACCGCTATCGCGAGGGTCGACAGACCAACGGGCCCACCGCCGAAGCGCACGACGACGGCCTCGAGGATCGCTCCGTCGAGCTTGTCTAGGCCGCGCCCGTCGACCTTGAAGACCTCGAGCGCAGCGCGCGCGACGTCCCCGTCGATCCGGCCGTCGGCGCGCACCTGGGCGAAGTCCCGCACGCGTCGCAACAGGCGGTTGGCGATGCGAGGCGTACCGCGCGACCGGCGCGCGATCTCGCCCGCGCCGTCGTCGTCCAGGTACACGTCGAGGATCCGGGCGGACCTGCGAACGATCCGTTCGAGATCGGAGGGCGGGTAGTAGTCGAGGCGCTCGGCGAGCTCGAAGCGGCTCCTCAGAGGGCCGGTGATCAGCCCGGCGCGCGTCGTCGCGCCGACGAGCGTGAAGCGCGGGAGGTCGAGACGGATGGTGTGTGCGCTCGGCCCCTTGCCGATGACGAGGTCGAGCTGGCCGTCCTCCATCGCCGGGTAGAGCACCTCCTCGACGACGCGCGGCAGGCGATGGATCTCGTCGATGAACAAGACGTCCGAGTCCTCGAGGTTGGTGAGGATCGCGGCGAGGTCGCCGGCCCGCTCGAGCGCGGGACCCGACGTTGGGCGGATGCTGGCGCCCATCTCGTGCGCGACGACGTGAGCGAGGCTTGTCTTGCCGAGCCCCGGAGGGCCGCTGAGCAGCAAGTGACCGGCGGGCTCCGAGCGCGCCCGGGCCGCCTCCAGCACGATCCCGAGGTGCTCCTTCAGCTCGTCCTGGCCGACGAACTCGTCGAGGTCGCGGGGGCGAAGCGACAGCTCGGCCTCGCTGTCGACCGGGTCGGCCGTCGCAGCGAGGACCTCCGCCTCGGAGGCGTCCTGGGTCATCGCGTCATCCTCCCGCCGCGAGGACCCGCAGCGCGGATTTGACGACGCCCTCGACGGAGTCGTCGTTCGCGACATCGAGCTCGCCGAGCGCGACGCGGACCTCACCCGCCGAGTAGCCGAGGTTCTCGAGTGCCGAGCGCGCCTTCGCGAGCGTGTCGGGCTGGGAGCCGACCACCGCAAGGTCGGGCAACGACAGCTTCTCCTTCAGCTCTAACAGGATGCGCTGTGCCGTCTTCTTCCCGACACCGGGGACGCTGGAGAGACCCGCGAGGTCGTCGGTCACGAGCGCGCGCCGGAACGCCTCGACTGAGAACGCCGAGCACATTTGCAGCGCGACCTTGGGGCCGACGCCGGAGACCGCGATGAGGGCCTCGAACATCTTCTGCTCGGACTCGGATGCGAACCCGAACAGGGACAGCGCGTCCTCGCGCACGTGGAGATGCGTGAACAGCCGGACGTCGCGCCCGTCCGGAGGGAGCGCCGCCAGGGTCGAGGCCGAGCAGGCGAGCCGGTAACCGACGCCGCCGACGTCGACGAAGCAGAAGTCGGGGCCGCGGCCCGCCACGGTCCCGGTGAGGAAGCCGATCATGCGCCCGCCGCCTTGAGCGCCCGAGCGAGGCCGCTTCGATTGATGTGACAGATCGCGAGCGCGCACGCGTCGGCCGCGTCGGGGGGCTTGGGGGCCTCCGCGAGCCCTAGGATCGCGGCGACCATCGCCTGCACTTGTGACTTGGGCGCGCTTCCGACGCCGGCGACCGACTGCTTGACCTCGGGGGGCGTATAGGTGAAGACCTCGAGACCGGCGCGGGCCGCGGCCGCGAGCGCGACCCCCGACGCCTGCCCGACCGCCATGGCCGTTCGCACGTTCGAGTTGAAGAACAGCCGCTCGATCGCCATGACCTCGGGATCGTGCTCCGAGATGAGGGCCGTGACGTCACGCTGCAGCGCGGCGAGCCGGTCGGCGTGCGCCAGCGAGGCCGGCGTGCGGATGACCCCGAGGGCGACCGCCCGGTGCCGGGGCCCGGCGCGCTCGACCACGCCGTAGCCGGTGGTCTTGATCCCGGGGTCGATGCCGAGCACCTTCACGCCTGCTCCCTGGTCGAACGCCTGTTCGCCACAGGTTAAGGGAGGGGTGCGACGATGGGCCGGTTTTCAGTGACCGGCCGGCTCGGGTCGGCCCGGGCGGCGGGGCGGGCTAAGAGGCGCTCAGCGCGGCAGCAGACGTCAGTCGAGAGTGGTCTGCGTTGCGCTGAGCGCAACTGAGGGCTAACTCGGTGCGCGATAGCGCTAGGAGGCGACCGAGGCCAGGACGTCGTCGGGGATGTCGAAGTTGGCGTAGACCTCTTGGACGTCGTCGAGCTCCTCAAGGTTGTCGACGAGGTGCAGGAGCTTCTTGGCGTCGGAGCCCTCGATGGCGATCGTGCTCTTCGGGACTTGCGTCAGCTCGTCCGACTCGACCTCGATGTCCGCGCCGCGGAGCGCGTCGACCACGTCCTTCAGAGCTTCGGGGCCCGTCACGACCTCGATCGACTCGTCGGAGCCGCGGACGTCCTCGGCCCCCGCGTCCGCCGCGATCATGAAGACGTCGTCCTCCGAGGCCGACGATCGCGGAACGATCACGATCCCCTTGGGCTCGAACATCCATGCGACTGCGCCGGGCTCGGCCATCTTGCCCCCGCCCCCGTTGAACGCGCCGCGGACCTCCTGCGACGCGCGGTTGCGGTTGTTGGTGAGGCAATGGACGAGCAACGCGACCCCCCCGGGGCCGTAGCCCTCGTAGACGATCTCCTCCATCGCCTCGCCCTGGATCTCGCCCGTGCCGCGCTTGATGGCTCGCTGGATGTTCTCGTTCGTGACCGAGGCGGCCTTCGCCTTCGCGACCGCGGTCGCAAGCGTGGGGTTGGCGTCGATGTTGCCGCCGCCCTCACGCGCGGCGACCTCGACGAAGCGCAAGAGCTTCGCCCACATCTTCGAGCGCTGCGCGTCCGCGGCGCCCTTCTTGCGCTTGATCGTCGACCACTTGGAGTGACCGGACACGGCCTAACTCCTCTCGGCCATCTGCACGAACATCTCGTGAACCCTACAGTCGCCCGTCATCTCGGGATGAAAGCTCGACGCGAGAAGCGCCCCGTCGCGCACGAGCACGGGCTTGCCGTCGAATCGAGCGAGCACCTCGACTCGGTCCCCCGCGCGTTCGATCACGGGAGCCCGGATGAAGACCGCGCGGAATGGGTCGTCGAGGCCGGCCACGTCGAGGTCGGTCTCGAACGACTCGGTCTGGCGGCCGTACGCGTTGCGTCGCACGCACACGTCGAGCACCTCGAGACGGTGCGGCGCGTCCTCCCGTCCGGTGAGCTCGCGCGCCATCAAGATGAGGCCCGCGCACGTGCCCCACAAAGGCATCCCCGACTCGGCACGCGTACGGACCGGCTCCAGCAGGCCGAAGCGGTCGAGCAGCTTGCCGATCGTGGTCGACTCGCCGCCGGGGATGATCAGACCGTCGACGTCCTCGACCTGGTCCGTGCGTTTGACCGCGACCGGAGTCGCTCCGGCGGCGTCGAGAGCGCGCTCATGCTCGCGTACGTCCCCCTGCAACGCGAGGACGCCGATCTTCATCATGCTGGCGAATCGCGGAGACGATTCGCTCGCTCTGGCGAATCGTCGAGACGATTCACTCGCTCTGGCGAATCGTCGAGACGATTCACTACCAGCCCCGGCGCGCCAGACGCTCGCTCTCGGGGAGATCCGAGACGTTGATGCCGACCATCGCTTCCCCGAGCCCGCGCGAGACCTTGGCGACGATCTCGGGCTCCTCGAAGTAGGTCGTGGCCTCGACGATCGCGCGCGCCCGAGCGGCCGGATCGCCGGACTTGAAGATGCCGGAGCCGACGAAGACCCCGTCCGCGCCGAGGTGCATCATCAGAGCGGCATCCGCCGGTGTGGCGATCCCGCCGGCGGTGAAGAGGACGACGGGCAGCGTGCCTGCCGCCGCGACCGCGCGTACGAGATCGAACGGCGCGCGCAGCTCCTTCGCCTCGCTCATCAGCTCTTCCTCGCCGAGTGCGTGTAGACGCCGGATCGACGAGGTGATCGAGCGCATGTGCCGTACGGCCTCGACGACGTTGCCGGTCCCCGCCTCGCCCTTCGAGCGGATCATCGCGGCGCCCTCTCCGATTCGGCGAAGCGCCTCGCCGAGGTTCGTCGCGCCGCACACGAACGGCACGGCGAAGTCCCACTTGTTGACGTGATGGGCCTCGTCGGCGGGCGTCAGCACCTCGGACTCGTCGATGTAGTCGACGCCGAGGGCCTGCAGGACCTGCGCCTCGACGAAGTGCCCGATCCGGCACTTGGCCATGACGGGGATCGACACCGACTCGATGATCTCCGACACCTTCTCGGGGTCGGCCATGCGGACGACGCCGCCCTCGGCCCGGATGTCGGCCGGGACGCGCTCCAGGGCCATGACCGCGACCGCGCCGGCCTCCTCGGCGATGCGCGCCTGGTCGGCCGAGGTGACGTCCATGATCACGCCGCCCTTGAGCATCTCGGCGAGCCCCGTCTTCACTCGCAGGCCACCCGTCTCGACCGGTCTATCCGCCATGTCGGCTCCTTTACGTCTTGCGAATCGTCGCTGCTGAATTTCCTCCTCTAGTCTCGCGCCTCCCGGCTACGCGGCCCCACGGCGGTGCCGGAGAAGAACCCGCGGGGCGTTGTCCAAACCGGAGAACACCGGCGATCCTTCACGGATACTTGGCGCATGAGCCCCCCGCCCGCATCGCAGCCATCGTGAGCCGCTCGGGATTGCGCGGCGACATCGCTCGCCTCATGTCCGCCGGCGGCACCCACGAGGGCCGGCCGACGATCGGGCGGGCGATCCAGAGGGTGCTGACCCGCCCCGGCCCCCTCGCGATCGTGCTGTACCGCGCGTCGCACAAGCTCTGGACGCGCGGGCTCGAGACGCCGGCCGAGCTCCTGTGGAGGCTGAACTACTTCCTCACGGGCGCGGACATCCACCCGGGGGCCGAGATAGCGGGGGGGCTTCGCCTCACGCACACGACCGGTCTGGTCATCGGGAAGGGCGCGCGCATCGGCGCGAACGTGACGCTCTTGCACGGGGTCACGCTCGGGGGGTCGTCGCGCGGCTTCTTCGCGGACGACAGCGAACGGCCCGACGGGTTCCCGACGATCGGCGAGGGCTCCAAGATCGCCGCGGGGGCCAAGCTGCTCGGCCCGATAACGATCGGGCGCGAATGCTTCGTCGGCGCCAACGCGGTCGTAGCGAAGGACCTCCCCGACGGAACGGTGTTCAACCCCGGACGCGAGGTGGCGGACCTGCGTACGCGGGTCGAGGAGCTGGAGCGCGAGCTGCTGGAGCTCAAGGAGGCTCTTTCGAGGCAAGAGTCGCAACCCTCGTCGTGAGCCCGTCCGGCGAGACGCACGAGGAGCGCGGATCGCTCGCGCGCTCGACCGCGGTCATGACCGCGGGGACGATCCTGTCGCGCGCCACGGGCGTCATACGGCTTGCCGTGATAGCCGCGGCCATCGGCATCGCGGAGAGCCGGCTGCCCGACACCTACAACCTCGCCAACTCGGTTCCGAACGTCATCTACGAGCTGGTGCTCGGCGGGGTCATCACGTCGATCTTCGTGCCGCTCTTCGTCGAGCTCCTGGAGAAAGAGGAGCGCGACCGCGCGTGGGAGGTCATCAGCGCGATCCTCAACGTCTCGCT
>DATBND010000427.1:0-14279 GCA_036554505.1 Actinomycetota bacterium
CGGCCTTTCTCGAGTCACCGATGGCGAGCTAGAGAAAGCGGCTCATCTCCTCAATGGCCGGCCTCGTGAGACCCTTGGCTGGAAGACGCCGGCAGAGAAGCTCGCCGAGGTTGTTGCGTCGATCGGTTGAGACCGCCGTCCTCTCAGGCACAAAAGTCGGGGTGACGTTCAGCTCTGGAGCATCTCCCCGATCTGGAACGCGAGGTCGAGTGACTGCTCCGCGTTCAGCCTCGGGTCGCACAACGCCTGGTAACGCAGGTGCAGGTCGGCGTCGTCGGTGGCCTTCTCCCCGAGGCATTCCGTGACGTCGTCCGCGGTCAGCTCCAGATGGACACCGCCGGGGACGGTGCCTGCCGCCTCGTGCGCGCGGAAGAAGCCCTTGATCTCGTCGAGGATGTCGTCGAAACGTCGCGTCTTGAAGCCAGACGTGCTCGCGAACGTGTTCCCGTGCATCGGATCGCACACCCACAACACGTCGCGGCCCTCGTCTTTCAAGGCCCGCAAGAGCGGCGGCAGGAGCTCTTCGACGCGCGCCGCGCCCATGCGCGTGATGAACGTGAGCCGGCCGGACTCGTTGTCGGGGTCGAGCTTTTCGGCCAGCCCGATGAGGTCACTTGCGACCGCGCCCGGCCCGACCTTGCACGCCACCGGGTTACGCACGCCCGACAGGAACTCGACGTGCGCACCGTCGGGCTGGCGCGTGCGGTCGCCGATCCACAGCAGGTGGGCCGAGCAGTCGTACCAGTCGCCGGTGAGGCTGTCCTCGCGCGTCAGAGCCTCCTCGTACCCGAGCAGCAACGCTTCGTGTGACGTGTAGAAGTCGACCTCGTGCAGCGACGAGTCGACGCCGAGATCTATGCCGCACGCGGCCATGAACCTGAGCGACCTGTCGATCTGACGAGCGAGCGCTTCGTAACGCTGTCCCTGCCGGCTCGCCGCCACGAACTCCTGGTTCCAGACGTGTATCTGGTTGAGGTCGGCGAAGCCTCCTTTGGTGAACGCGCGGATGAGGTTGAGCGTCGCCGCCGATTGCTGGTACGCCTGGACGAGGCGGTGCGGGTTCGCTCGCCGTGAGTCCGGGTCGAACGCTATGTCGTTGACCATGTGCCCCCGAAAGACGGGGAGCTCCTGGCCGTCGACCGACTCGAGCGGGGACGAGCGCGGCTTGGCGAACTGCCCCGCGATGCGGCCGACCTTGACGACCGGAAGACCCGCCGCGTACGTGAGCACGACCGCCATCTGGAGGATGACCTTGAGCTTGTCCCGGATGCCGTCGGCCTGGAAGTCGCCGAACGCCTCCGCGCAGTCCCCCGCCTGGAGCACGAACGCCTCGCCGTTGCTCGCGCGTCCCAGGGCGGCCTTGAGGCTTCGGGCCTCCCCCGCGAACACCAGCGGCGGGAGCTTTCGCAGCTCTTCGATAACGCCGGCGAGCTCGGCGTCGTCGGGCCACTCCGGCTGCTGGAGGGCGGGATGCTCCTGCCACGACGATGGCGTCCACGTCTTCATGCGCTCAATGGTCGCGTGTCCGACGGACACAGCCAACTACACGGGCTACGGGTTGGAGATGCCCGTCTGCACCGCAAAGCTCCACGATGCCTGCTGGGTCCCGCCGCACGCCGTCCGCTCGACCCATTCCACGTCGAGCAAGAGGTGATAACGGCCGATCACGAGAGGATGTGGGACCGGCCGGCTTCGAGGGCGTCGATGAAGCCGCCGCCGCCAGACGCCACGCGCAAGAGACGCGCACGGCCGCCGCAGACGCGAGCCGTGGGGGCGACGACCGTGGGAGCATGGGCACGTGAAGACCGCCGGGCTCGTGGGCATGGAAGAGATCCAGGAGGCGCGCCGACGCCTGCAAGGCGTCGCCGTGCAGACCCATGTCGACCTCTCGCGCGCGCTGTCGGCGACCGTGGGGGGGCCGGTCTACGTCAAGTGCGAGAACCTCCAGCGCACGGGCTCGTTCAAGATCCGCGGCGCCTACAACCGGATCAGCAGGCTCGACGACGCCGAGCGTGCTGCGGGCGTCGTGGCCGCGTCTGCTGGGAACCACGCTCAGGGAGTCGCTCTCGCGGCATCGCTCTCGAAGGTGCCTTCCACTGTCTTCATGCCGGCGGCGGCCTCGCTGCCGAAGGTCGAGGCCACGCGTCGGTATGGAGCCGAGGTCGTGCTCACCGGAAAGGACTTCGGCGCGGCGTTCGATGCAGCGGTCGACTTCGCGAACGAGCGGGGCGCGGTCTTCGTCCATCCCTTCGACCATCCACACGTGATCGCCGGCCAGGGAACCGTCGGTTGTGAGATCTCCGAGCAACTCGACGACTTCCGGACGGTCGTGGTCCCCATAGGAGGCGGGGGACTCATCTCGGGGGTCTCGTCGGCACTGCGCGCGCTGCGCGATCCGTTGAGGATCGTTGGGGTGCAGGCCGCCGGTGCGGCGTCGTACCCGCCGTCGCTCGAGCAAGGCCGGCCTGTCGCGCTCGAGCACATGTCGACGATCGCGGATGGGATCGCGGCCAACTGCCCCGGCGAGCTCACTCTCGCGCACGTGTCCGAGCTCGTCGACGAGGTGGTGACGGTCAGCGACGAGTCCATCGCCGAGGCCCTCGTCTTCGCGGCCGAGCGAATGAAGATGGTGCTCGAGCCCGCCGGCGCGGCGGGGGTGGCCGCGGTTGCCGAGAAGCTCGGCGACCTCGAGCCCCCTGTCGTCGTCGTTCTTTCGGGCGGCAACATCGACCCGTTACTGCTCCAGCGTGTCGTCCGCTTCGGGCTCAGCGCGTCCGGTCGCTACCTCGCCTTCCACACCCGGATACCCGACCTGCCGGGCGAGCTCCACCGGCTGCTCGGGCTCGTCGCCGGGGTGGGGGCGAACGTCGTAGGCGTGGATCACCATCGTGAGGGCGTCGGCGCGCAGCTCGGAGAGGTCGACGTCTCGTTGTCGGTGGAGACGAAGGGACGGGACCACATCGGCGAGGTGGTCGACCGGCTGGCGGCGTCCGGCTACGTCGTAGAGCGTCTCTAGCCCCTACCCACGCAACCCTGCTCGGGCGAGAATTGCGCGATGGAACCAGACCGCCGCACCCTCGAGGAGATGGCCGCGCGCTGGCTCGGCGAGGACGTGGGCCGGGGCGACGTCACGACCGGCGCGGTCATCCCTGCGTCCCTCGAGGGAATCGCCCGGATCGAGGTGCGTCAGGACGCGATCGTGGCCGGGCTCGTCGTAGCGCAGGTGTGCTTCGACCTCGCCTCCGGTGGCGCGGTCTCTTGTCACTGCTTCGTCACCGACGGCAATGAGGTGCACGCGGGCGACGTGCTTGCTCGGCTCCAGGGCCCGCTCGGCCCGATCCTCACGGCAGAGCGAACCGCGCTTAACCTTCTCGGACGTCTGTCGGGAATTGCGACTCTCACGCGGCGGTTTTCCCAAGAGGTGGAAGGGACAACAGCCACGATCGTGGACACGAGGAAGACGACGCCCGGCCTGCGGCTTCTCGAGAAGCACGCGGTGCGCGCGGGCGGAGGCTCGAACCATCGCTTCGGCCTCGACGACGGAGTCCTCATCAAGGACAACCACGTAGCGGCCGCGCGCGGGGTCGAGGAAGCGGTCGAGCGCGCCAGGCGCGCGGTTCCCCACGGATTGAAGATTGAGGTCGAAGTGTCGACGCTCGAGGAGCTCGATGCGGCAATCTCAGCGGGCGCCGACGCGGTGCTGCTCGACAACATGGGCGCGGAGACCGTGCGTGAGGCGGTGAAGCGTGCCGGGGGCAAGGCGATTCTCGAGGCGTCCGGCGGCATCAGTCTCGAGAACGTGCGTCGTTACGCGGAGACCGGCGTCGATCTGATCTCGGTCGGAGCGCTCACGCATTCCGCACCAAACGTCGACGTTGCCCTGGAGGTGGAGGCGTAGTGGTGCTTACTCCGGAAGCGCTCGAATCGGGGGTCGACCAGCACTGGGTCGACGAGGTCAAGCAACGCGCCCACGATCAGGACGCGATCATCCTTGCGCACAACTACCAGGTTCCCGCGATCCAGGACGTCGCCGACTTCGTGGGTGACTCGCTCGAGCTGTCGCGCATCGCTGCCGAGGTGTCCGAGTCCACCATCGTCTTCTGCGGTGTGCACTTCATGGCCGAGACCGCGGCGATCCTCGCTCCGGAGAAGCGCGTGGTCATTCCGGACCCGCAGGCAGGTTGCTCGCTCGCGGCGTCGATCACGCGCCCGCAGCTGCAGGAATGGAAAGCGGAACACCCGGGCGCGGTCGTCGTGATGTACGTGAACACCAGCGCGGAGGTCAAGGCCGAGACCGACTACTGCTGCACCTCGGCGAACGCGGTGAAGATCGTGCAGTCGATCCCGGAGGACAAGGAGATCTTGTTCGGGCCCGACATGTTCCTGGGCGCGCACGTCGAGCGCATGGCCGGTCGCAAGATGCATGTGTGGATGGGCGAGTGTCACGTCCACGCGGGGATCGAGCCCGACCACATCCAAAAGACGATGGCGGAGCACCCGCACGCCGAGCTCCACGTCCATCCCGAGTGCGGCTGCTCCTCGCAGTGCATGTATCTCTTGTCGACGGGCGACCTTCCCGCCGATCGGACGTTCGTGCTCGGCACGGGTGGGATGGTGCGCCGGGCGCGCGAGTCGACGGCGAAGGAGTTCATCGTGGCGACCGAAACAGGCATGCTCCACCGGCTGCGCAAGGAGAACCCGGCCGCGCGCTACATCCCGGCGAACGAACGGGCGGTGTGCGGCTACATGAAGATGATCACGCCGGCGAAGCTGCTCCGCGCGCTGAAGACCGGTCAGTACGAGGTGACGGTCCCGCAAGAGATCGCGGACAAGGCGCGCGTGTCGATCGAACGCATGATCGCAATCGCCTAACCCCAGGCCTACGATCTACCTCTCGGTGTCGCAGCGATCCCCGCGACGGAGGCGATCAGGCCCAGGATCGACGCAGCGACCACCAGCGTGAGGCCGATCGCGGCGTGTGGCTCGCCGACGAGGTCGAGCTCCCGCGCCAGGTCGGACGTCAGGTCTCCCACTCCCCGGTAGTCCGAGATGGCGATCGCGCCGATGAACATGGACGCGAGCAGGCCGAGGCCTGCGAATCCCGCGCGGCGCCTCAGCACCAGTAGAAAGGCGGCCGCGATCAGCACCACGCCGGCTCCGGCCACGAGCCAGCCGTCCCCGACGTCGAAGCCCGAGATGGGATCGCTCGGCCGGGGCGCGATGACTCCGAAGAGCGGCGGGTCGAGCGTGAACGTGACCCAATCGAGCAGGGATCCGACGATCGCGAGCGCTCCGGCGACGAAGAGAGCGGCGCTGACCAACTCGCGCGCCTTGTCGAAGAAGTCGCGCGCCGGAGCATCGGCCATGCGCGCTAGCCTACAAGCGTGAGCTCCGAGCAGAGGTCGCTCCTCGCGATACACGCGCACCCCGACGACGAGTCGTCCAAGGGAGCCGGGACGATGGCGCGCTACGCCGACGAAGGTGTGCGCGTGTCGCTTGTATGCGCGACCGGAGGCGAGGAGGGCGACATCCTCAACCCCCGAATGGATCGCCCCGGAGTGAAAGAGCGGATCGCCGAGCTACGCCGCGAGGAGCTCGAGGCCGCGTGCGAGATCCTCGGCGTCGCCGAGGTGTACCACCTCGGCTATCGCGACTCCGGGATGCCGGGCACGCCGTCGAACGAGCGTCCGGAGGCGTTCTGGAACGCGGACCCGGACGACGCGATAAGCAAGCTCGTCGCGGTGATCCGCAAGGAACGGCCCCAGGTCGTCCTCAGCTACGACGAGTCGAGGGGTTACGAGCACCCCGACCACATACGCGTGTTCGAGTGGGGCCGGCGCGCGTTCGAGGAGGCCGGTGACGAAAACAAGTATCCGGATGCCGGCGAGCCATGGTCGCCGTCGAAGCTCTATTACTTCGCGACGTTCAGCAAGAAACGGATGACGATCCTGCACGAGGCGGCGCTAGGCGAAGGCGTCGAGAGCCCGTTTGCTGGATGGCTCGAGAACTGGGACACGATCGGGTTCGAGGACCCGGAGATCACCGCCCAGGTCGACGTAGCCGATTACCTGGAGCTGAGGTCCAAAGCCCTTCTCGCCCACGCAACGCAAATAGACCCCGACAGCTTTTGGTTTGCGATACCCGACGAGCTTCAGAAGAGGGTCTATCCCTGGGAGGATTACACCCTCGTCTCGTCAAGCGTCGACACACCCACGCCTGAGTCGGACCTCTTCGCCGGTCTTTAGCCTTACCCCAGTCGTACGCCATCGTTAGTTCCAGATCGCCTTGCCGGAGCCGTTCGCGTCGTGCGCGATCTCGGCCTTCTCGATGACGGTCATGATCTCGTCGCCGATGAGCTCCTCGCGCTCGAGCAGCGCGTCGCGCAGACCCTCGACGAGGTGCTTGTTCTTGTTGAGGAGGTCGGTTACCTGGTCCTTGTGCAGCTTCAGGATCTCTTCAGCCTCGTCGCGCGCCTTGTCGTTCGTCAACACCTTGGCGACGATGTTCGGTGCCGAGTGCGCTCCGTTGTCGACCGCCTCGTAGGAGATCAACGACGATCCCATTCCGTACGAGCCGACCATCTGGGCCACGAGCGCGGTTGCCGCGCTGAGGTCCGACGACGGGCCGGTTCCGTGCTCGCCGAAGTAGATGTGCTCGGCGGCCATTCCGGCGAGCGCGACCTTGATGAGCGCCTCGAGCTCCGAGCGCTTCTTCGTAAAGCGCTCCTCGGTGTCCGAGTGCGCGAGAAGCCCGAGCGCGGTGCGCCGCTTGATGATGGAGAGGACCTCGAGCTTGCGATCCTTGGCACAGAGGTATGCGGCGACGGCGTGTCCCGCTTCGTGCGTGGCGATGAGGTCGCGCTCGCCTGTCGTGTAGGCCACGGGCTGCCCCAGCCCGATCTCCTCGGTGAGCCGCGCCCGCTGGATGTCGCGCCAGTTGAGCTCACGCCGTCCGTCACGGATCGCCCACACGAGCGCCTCGTCGAGGACGTGCTCGAGCATCGCGGGGCTGTAACCCAGGGTCATCGACGCGAACTCCTCGCGCAGGTCGTCACGGTTCATCTCGGTCGAGTGGGCCCGCTTCTCGAGGAAGTAGTCGACGAGGTCGCGGCGGCCCTTTCTCGACGGCAGGTCGAAGTGCAGGACGCGGTCGAAACGGCCCGGGCGAAGCAGCGCGGGGTCGAGCGAGTCCGCGCGGTTGGTCGCCGCGATGATCAAGACGTTGTTGTACTTCGTCAGGCCCTTCTTGATCTGGTGATGTGCGGGAAGGAAGGCGTTGACGAAGTCCTTCAGCCGGTTGCCGAGCCGTCCCGAGAACGGAGGCGTGTCGAAGCTCTGGAGCTGAACGAGCAATTCGTTGACCATCGATGCAGCGTCACCAGGCCCTGTCGATGCGCGATTGATCGTCGTCGCTGCGAGGGAAGTCGGCGCAAACGATGTCACGCCTCCCCGCGCGCCGCCGATCGCGTCGATCTCCTCGATGAAGCCGATCGCACCACCCTCTTTGCGCGCTGCCTTCTTGAGGGTCTTGAAGTACGCTCGGACCTTCCACGCGCTCGCGCCCTGCCACTGGCTCTGCAACGCGGGAGCCGACACGTAGAAGAAGGGGACGCCCGCCTCGGCGGCCATCGCCTTTGCGAGATGCGTCTTGCCCGTTCCCGGGCTGCCCTCGAACAGGACCCCTCGCCGCGGGTTGCCGCCGAGCTCGTCCTTGAACGTCTTGTAGGCGAGAAAGATCTGAAGGGTGCGCGTGACCTCCTCGAGGACGATGTCGATCCCTCGCACGTCGTTGAAGTTGATGCCGATTTGGTCCGGCGAGAAACGGAGGTGCGGCGAGCGCCCGTTCGCCAGCGGGATGAGCAGCGTCGCGGCGATCAGTACCGGGATCGCCCAGATCGCAGCCTCGGGCCCCAGGGTGGGCAGCCCGAAATCGAGCGGTCGATCCTCGAGGAGGCGCTTCAGGAGGTAGGCGAAGATGAGCACGTTGAGGCCGAGCAGATGGACGAGACGACGCTGGCGGTTGCGCTCGCGGATCGCCTTGACCGTCTTGCGATGGTCCTCCGCCAGCGCCCGGAACGAGTCCGGGGCGACGCCGATCTCCGCTGCCGCCGTGGCCTTCGCCTGCTGCATGACTACCTCCGGGCGTGCTCTTCGACGGGGACCGGAGCCCCTCGCCGCCGGTCTGAGGCGCCAGTCTAGTGGAAGATTCTGGTAAATCGATATAGCCCGCCTGGGCCATATCTCCCGTCGGCTACGCGGGGGTTCCTGGGGGCTGGGTGAACCGCGCTAGGTGCGTTCGCGGGCCACGACGACCGCCACTACCAGGAAGAACGGGGCCGCGGCCGCCCGGGCGACGCCTTCGACGAGCCCTACGCCTGCGAACGCCCTGTCGTCGCTGAGCGGCTCCACGAGGAGGCCGCCGATCGTCCTGGTCAACGCGTAGACCGCCGCGGCGATCGCAAGCCCGACGAGCAGGGGACCGGGGCGCCGGAAGGCCCGCAGGATCCCCTTGGCGCCCGCGCTCACCAGGTGCCCCCATCCGTCGGCCGCGCTCGGGACGCCGCCCTTCGCGTCGACGTCGGAGATCCGTCGGGCCGCGCGGACCAACAGCGGCAGGGCCGCGATCTCGATCGCCCAGAGGATCCAGTACGCGAGCCGGGCATGACCCAGTTGCTCGCGGCCGACGCCGTGCACCTGGCGGAGCGGCGGGAACGCCTCGATATCGGCGTGCAGGTCGGAGACAGCGATCACGTTGCGGAAGATCGTTGCGTAGAGGACGTGCAGCGGCACGGTCAACGTTGCGACGAGAAAGAAGACCGACCAATAGATCCGCGTGGTCAGGCGGAAGGCGCGCTCGATCATCGCCGAAGTGTAGGGACGCGCGCCGGACATAGCGATAGTTCGCCGGATGCCGGGGCCGTGCTTCCTACGGCACTATCGTTCGTGCCGTGCGAATCCTCTTGTGGCACGGCTATCTGCTGACGGGCTCGGGCTCGAACGTCTACACCGCCAATGTCGCGCGCGCGTGGCGGGACGC
This sequence comes from Actinomycetota bacterium, assembly GCA_036554505.1. Taxonomy (GTDB): domain Bacteria; phylum Actinomycetota; class CADDZG01; order CADDZG01; family WHSQ01; genus DATBND01. Next base: position 9,037 of record DATBND010000427.1, read on the forward strand.
GGGGCACGACGTGTTGATCCTGTGCCAGGAGCGGCACGCGGATGCGGCTCACTACGTGGACGCGACCGGCGAGTTCGCCGACGACAACCGCACGGTCGAGGTAAGGGACACAGGCGCGCCGGCCGGGGCTGGCCGGTGCACGGTCCTCAGGCCGTGGATAGGCGACGTCCTCCCGGTGTACGTCTACGACGAATACGAGGGCTTCACGGCCAAGACGTTCGTCGACCTCACCGACCAGGAGCTTGCCGACTACACCGGCCGGAACATCGAGGCGATGGTCGCGGCGATCGAGCGGCATCGTCCGGAGGCGATCGTGACCGGTCACGAGGTGATGGGGCCGTTTATCGCGCGTGAGGCCTGTGCCCGCACGGGGTCGACCTATCTCGCCAAGCTCCACGGAAGCGCGCTCGAATACGCGGTGAAGATCCAGCCCCGCTACCGCGAGTACGCGATAGCGGGATTGTCTGCCGCGTCCGTGGTCGTCGGGGGCAGTCGCTATATGGTCGAGGAAGCGGCGTCGGTGACGCCGGGCTGGCTCGACAAGGCCCGGGTCGTCAATCCCGGCTGCGACGTCGAGCTGTTCAAACCCGTAGAGCGGACGCGCCCCGACGTGCCGACCATCGGCTACGTCGGCAAGCTCATAGCGTCAAAGGGCGTTCACGATTTGCTCGCCGCGCTCCCGCTCGTCGACGCCGAGGCGCGTGCGGTGATCGTCGGTTACGGCGGCTTCGCGGACGGACTGCGCGCGCTCTGGGACGCCCTTCACTCCGGCGACGTCGAGCGCGCTCTTGATATCGCGCGCGCGGGCGAGAACGGTCCGCTGGCCGCGCTCGAGAACCTACTGGGGTCGCCCCCGCCCGGATATCTCGAGCGCGCTGCGCAAATCGACGTCGAGTTCCCCGGCCGGCTGGAGCACGACCCGTTGTCCAAAACGCTTCCGCACTTCGACGTGCTGGTCGTTCCGTCAGTGCTCGCCGAGGCATTCGGCATGGTCGCCGCCGAAGCCGCGGCGTGCGCCGTCTTGCCCGTGGTGCCCGGACACTCCGGGATCGGAGAGGCAGGGCTTGCGGTGGAAGAGCGCATCGGCAGGCCGGGCCTTCTCACGTTCGACCGGTCGGATCCCATCCACACGTGCGCGGCCGCGATCGATCGAGTCCTCGCGCTCGACTTCGACGAGCGCAGGGCGCTGGGGACAGAGGCCAGCGAGCTCGCCCGCGAGCGGTGGACGTGGACGGAGGTCGCACGGCGACTCCTCGATCTCGCGGCGTCCCCGGACGCCCCTTCTTCGGACGGTTAATGTCGGCGCGCATGAGCGCGTTCACCGCCGACGGAACCGAGAACCGCATGCGCTGGGACCGCCGCGCAACCGGATTCATGGAGGTCTGGTACGCGACTCTCAATCACGAGGCGAGCGGCAGCGGTATCTGGCTCCGCTACACGTTGACCTCCCCCCGCCCGCGCGTGGGCTCTGCGTATTGCGAGCTGTGGGGGTTCGTCTTCGCGCGTGGCGGCGTACCGAGCTTCGCCGGCAAGGAGCGCTACACGATCGACCGCCTGGGCTCGACGAACGGCCGGGACGACGGAGCGCTCGTGCGCATCGCGGACGCGTGGTTGTCAGAGAACCATCTCGAGGGCGAGGTCGTGTCTGACGGGCGGACGCTCACATGGTCACTCGACTTCGAACCGGCGGACCGTTGCTTCCAGCATCTGCCCGCGCGCATCCGTGCGCGCGCGGAGAGACGCGTCTCGACGGTGTGCTCCCCCAACCTATCGGTACCGTTCACCGGATCGGTGAAGGTGGACGGCGAGCTGTTGGAGCTGGACGGCGAGCTCGGGTGCCAGTCCCACCGGTGGGGAGCCGCACACTCGCAGACGTGGACGTGGGCGCACTGCTCGAACTTCGACGGGGACGCGTCAGCCGTGTTCGAGGGGGTGGCCGCACGCGCGTCGTTGGGGCCCGTCCCGGTTCCCACCACGACGTTTCTCTACCTGCGCTACGACGGCGAGGACATCGCGCTGAACGAGCTCAAGTGGGCGCTGCGCGCGAAGAGCACGTACGAGATGCCGATGTGGTCGTTCACCGCGCACAACGAAGAGTGGAAGGTGACCGGGGCGGCGCGCGTGTCGCCGGATCGCGTCATCCAGGTTCGTTACGACGACCCCGACGGGTCGGAGCGGTATTGCGCGAACTCCGAGGTTGCGGACCTCGGCATCGAGCTCTACAGACGCAACTCGAGCGGATGGGTCGGGGCGGGCAGCCTCACGGCGATGGGCTCGGCGCACCTCGAATTCGGCCGGCGACTGCCGTGGCCGAACGTGCCCGTGACGCTCTGACGATCAATCGTCGTCGGGCCGAGCTCGACGCGCGCGCTTCAGCTGACCTCGGCGTCGTTTCTCCTGGAGGCGTCGCTCACGGGCCGCGTGTGACGGAGCCGTCGCCACGCGTTTCTTGGAGGGCTTGAGCGCGGTCGCCACCAGCGTTGCGAGCCGTTGCGTCACGTCCTCGCGGTTGCGAAGCTGCGATCGGTGCCTGTCGCTCGACAACCGGAGCACCCCCGAGTTGTCGACGCGCCCCCTCAGCCCGTTGAGGATGCGCGCCCGTTGCCGGGGGCCCAGGGCGCGCGAGCCGGCCACGTCCCAGCGAAGCTCGACGCGCGTCGCGGCCTTGTTCGCGTGCTGACCGCCGGGCCCGCCCGACGTCGTGTGCGTCAGCTTGATCTCGTCCGCCGGGATCACGAGATGCGAGTTGATCCGGACTCCGCCGTTCATCGGACTGTGGCGGCATCCAGCTGTCGAGCGAGGTCCCTCGGATCGTTGACGGGAGCGTCACACGTCTGGTTTCGGCACACGTACGCCGTTGCGCGTCCCTCGAGGCGCGTGCGGGAGGTCAGAAGAGGTATCGCGCCGGCTCCCGAGTCGTCGGGGGCGACCACGACGATCTTGTTCGGCAGGAACCGACCCCGGACCTCGCCGAGTAGAGCGTTGGTCTCGTCGGAGCCGGGGTCTCCGATCACGACTATCTCGAGCGCGGACGACGTGTACATGTCGACCGCGCCGAGCATGTGCCCGAACGCAAGCGGCATGCGGCCGGCGGGCTCGCGCACGAGGCGGAGGATCCCCACCGCGACGGACTCGTAGCGCGCGTCTCCCGTGAACCACGTCAAGCGCTGCAGCTCTTGGGCCATGACCGAGTTTGCGGCGGGCACCGCGTTGTCGACCAGGTCCTTCGCGCGCGTGACGAGGCGCTCGGCGTCGGCCCCCGTCGTGAAGAAGCCGCCGCCGTCCTCGTCGAGGAAGAGCCTCATGGCCTCGTCCGCGCACCAGCGCGCGCGCTCGAGCCACGTCGTGTCGAAGGTCGCCTCGTAGAGCCACAAACACGCTTCGAGCAGGAGCGCGTAGTCCTCGGAATAGGCGAGGTGACGAACTTGCGGAGCTCCTTCGCCGCGGCGGTAGGACCGCATGAGGCGTCCGTCGACCACCATCGTCTCGAACGTGAACCGCACGGCCCGCTCGGCGGCTTCTACCCAGGTCGTGATGCCCAGGGCGGCTCCTGCTTCGGCGAGCGCGGATGCCGCCATCGAGCTCCACGCGGTCAGCACCTTGTCGTCCGTGCCCGGCCTCACTCGTCGTGCGCGCCGTTCGTGCAGCGCCTGACGCGCGCGCCGCAGTCCCTCCGCGTCCGCGGGCTCTCCGGTGCGCACGAGGATGTTCGTTCCCTCGAAGTTGCCGTGCTCCGACGCTCCGAAATGGGCGATCGCGACGCCGGCATCGGGTCCCGCCGCGTCCTGGATCTCGGAGAGGCTCCAGACGTAGAACTTCCCCTCCTCGCCTTCGGAGTCGGCGTCGAGCGACGACCAGAAACCTCCGGCCGGGTCCCGCATCTCGGTGAGCATCCACTCAGCGGTGGCGACAGCGACCTCGCGATGGCGCTCGTTGCCCGTCAGCTGCCACGACCGCGTATAGGTCCGAAGCAGCTGCGCGTTGTCGTAGAGCATCTTTTCGAAGTGGGGCACGACCCATTCCCTGTCGACCGAGTAGCGATGGAAGCCGCCCGCGAGCTGATCGAAGATGCCGCCGTCCGCCATCGCGTCGAGCGTCGTAGTCGCCATCTCGAGCGCGTCGTCATGTCTGTGCACGAGTCGCAGGAGCAAGTCGATCGTCATCGGTTGAGGGAACTTCGGGGCCGCGCCGAAGCCCCCGTGCGTCGCGTCGAACGATGCCTTCAACTGCCGGTGCGCGTCACGAAGTAGCGACGCGTCGATCACCTCGGTGGAGGGCGTCAGGCGGTTGAACGAGTCCATCTGCTCCACGAGCCGCTTTCCCTGGACGGCCACGTCCTCGCGCCGGTTCTTCCATGCGTCGTTCACTCCCGCCAGCAACCGCGTGAACGACGGCAGCCCGTGGCGATCGGCCGGCGGGAAATACGTGCCTCCGTAGAACGGCGCGCCATCGGGAGTGAGAAAGACGGTCATCGGCCAGCCGCCGTGACCGGTCATCGCCTGGACCGCGTCCATGTAGATCGCGTCGAGGTCGGGGCGCTCCTCGCGGTCGACCTTGATGCACACGAAGTGCTCGTTCATGACGGAGGCGGTCGACTCGTCCTCGAACGACTCGCGTTCCATGACGTGACACCAGTGACACGCGGCGTAGCCGATGGACAGCAGGATGGGCTTGTCCTCGCGCCGGGCGCGCTCCAACGCCTCCTCGCCCCACGGGTACCAGTCGACGGGATTGTCCTTGTGCTGCCGCAGGTAGGGGCTGGTCTCGTTCTCGAGCCGGTTGGCCATACCAGAGCTTAGGCTCGCTTCGTGGCCGCCCTCGCCTACCTCTTCTTGCCGGTGTCCGGGCTGTTCGCCTACCTCACGGGGACCACGCCGCGGGCGCGTCTGCACGGGCTACAGGCCGTGGTGCTCGGTCTGACGTGGCCTGTCGCGCTGTACGCGTGCACGTACGTGAGCGCGGGAGCGACGCAGGCGTGCTGGATCGGGGGTGCGCTGGTGTGGCTGGCGTTCATGGTCGCGGCCGCGCTCGGGGCGGACCCGCGCATCCCATTTCTCGGAAAGGGTCTAGCGCGCGTAGCGCGCGCGGATCCCCGTTCGCCCGCGTAGCTGGAGGGGGGCCTCAGGGACGGGCCGCGAAGCACATGCGGCACGTCGCCGCGGTAGATCCGTTGACGGCACCACACGATGGGCACCGCCAGAACGAGTCCGATCCCGGCGTCGGGAGCTCCTCGAGGGTCTCGC
>DATBND010000002.1:0-1896 GCA_036554505.1 Actinomycetota bacterium
TGCGGTAGCGGCCGCGCAGCCGTGCGATGCGCGGACGCGCGTTGAACCGGTCGATGCGGGCCCTGATCGCGTCGCGGCTCTCGCTGACCTTGCGCGCCAGGATCACCATCCCGATAGCCACGACCACGATCGCGCCGAGGATCAGGCTGGCGCGTCCGGCCCATTTCTCGACGAGGCGATAGCTCCCGCCGGCGACGACGCCCAGCAACGTGAAGCCGGTCCCCCATGCCAGGCCCCCCACGATGCTGAACGGGAGATACGTCTTCAGGTACGGGATGCCCGCCGACCCGGCGAGCGCGGGGACGAGCGCGCGTAGGAACCCGATGAACCGGCCGAAGAGCACGGCCCGGCCCCCGCGCCGCCGCAGGTAGGCCGACGCGTTGTCCCATCGCTCGCGCCCGACCCACCGTCCCGCGCGGCTCTCCATCAGCCGGGTGCCGAACCTTCGCCCGATCCAGTAGCCGAGCGAGTCACCGACCATCGCCCCCAGGCACGCCGCGGCGATCATCCACCCGAGCGTTGCCCGGTCGTTGTAGACGAGCACGCCGCCGAAGATGACGGTGGCCTCGCCGGGGAGGAACAGCCCGATGAACGCGGCCGTCTCGCCTGCGGCGAGGACGAAGACGAGCAGGTAGCCCCACGGGTCCGCGAGGTCGAGGATGAAATCCATGCCGCGCTTGCTCTACCACAGACCTATGTCGAAGCGGCGCAGGTTGTGCGGCCGCCGCGGCCTTGAGTAGGGTCACCACCGTTCCCGGCGCACCGACCGAAAGCGAGGAGATCAGTGAGCGTTCTTGCCGAATCGCTCGGCAGCCGCGTCCCGTTTCGTTCGACCGTGGCCTTCAAGGTCGCGCTGGTCGTCGGCGGGAGCTTGCTGATCGCCGGGCTCGCGCAGGTCACCGTCAAGCTTCCCTTCACGCCCGTCCCGTTCAGCGGCCAGACCCTCGGGGTCCTGCTGGTGGGCGGCGCGCTCGGCTGGGCACTCGGCGCGGCCTCGGTGCTCCTCTATCTCGCCGAAGGCGCGATAGGCCTGCCGTTCTTCGCAGAAGGCGAGAGCGGGCTCGACGTGCTCGGCTTCGCGTCCGCGACGGGCGGCTACCTCTGGGCGTTCGTCATCGCGTCGATCGTGGTCGGAGCGCTCGCAAAGCGTGGCTGGGACCGCGGGCTCGGAAGCTCGATCGGAGCGATGCTCGTGGGCGAGGTGATCATCTTCACCATTGGGGTCACGTGGCTGTCGGCAGCGGTCGACGTCCCCGCGACCACGGCGCTCGAGCTCGGGCTCTATCCGTTCATCGTCGGCGACGCGATCAAGCTTTTCCTCGCGGCGGGGGCCTTGCCGCTGGCCTGGCGTCTCGTCGGCCGGGACGACGACGCCGCTTAGTCCCTAGGCGAGCGGGAGCTCGACCACCATCCGGCACCCTCGAGGGGACCGTCCCTCCACTCGTATGTCGCCCGCGTGCAGGTCGACGATCCAGCGCGCGATCGCCAAGCCCAGTCCGGTCCCGCCGTTCTGCGACGAGCGCGCCGCGTCCGAGCGGTAGAAGCGCTCGAACACGCGCGCCGCGTCCTCCGGCGGGATGCCCGGCCCCTCGTCCGCGACCTCGATGACGACCACCGCCCCGTTTCGGCCCGCGGAGAGGACGACCTCGCCCCCGTCGGGAGAGTGCTGCACCGCGTTGGTCAAGAGGTTGGTCACGACTTGATGGACACGTTCCGGGTCGCCGTGAGCCGTGATCGCGTCGTCGGCCCGGATGACGAGGGTGACGCCCCGGTCATCGCGCCCGAGATCGTTCAAGCGCGATTCCTCGACCGCCTGGTCCAGCAGCGGGCGTAACTCGAAGTCGACGGCCTGGAGAGGGACGACCCCGGACTCCAGCTTCGAGAGGTCCAGCAGCT
>DATBND010000018.1:0-1843 GCA_036554505.1 Actinomycetota bacterium
TCCAAGATGACCGCGTCGACCAGGTAGCGGGCCAGGTCCAAGGCGACACCTCCGGGCTCGGGGTGTCCACCATGACCCGCGACATGCTCGTTCAGCCGTGTCTACTATGCGGTGGAATCACACACCTCCGGGCGCGCAGAACAGGGCGCGCTGGACAGGGCGCGCTGGTGATGTCGCGGGTCATCGTGGACGGATGTCGCTGCTTCATGACGGCATCGCTTCAGGCTCGACGCGAGGTAGAGAAGGAACACAAGTGCAGGTAGAGGGGATCACATGGCACGCGCTCACATTGAAAGGTGACGCGTTCGACGAGACCAAGAGGTCGGTCAACGACGCTCTCGGGTTGACTCCCATGTTCGAGCAACCGGGGGTCAGCGTCTTCAGCATGCCGAACGGCACGATTCTGGAGCCTCACACACGCCTCAAAGTGTTCCGTCATACGGATACAACGACGGCGTCGCATTCGGTTGCCGTGTCGACGACATCGAGGCGGCATCTGAGGAGCTGGCCGAGGCCGGATACGAGTTGCTGGGCGAGAGATCACCCGAGTTGAAGCGATGCGTTACGCGTACCGGCACTTCAAAAGGGCCTGACGGCAAGGTTTACGGGCTCAACGAGCAGGGCTGACTGAGGGCTGCGGGGGACCGCCCGTGGCGGTGGCTCGACCGTGTCGACTACCACCAGCGATCTCTGTAACGATGCCCGGATGAACAATGCGATCGAAGTAGAAGGTCTCGCGAAGCGTTTCGGGGACGTCGTGGCGTTGGAGCGCGTCGACTTCGAGGTCCCGATCGGCACCGTATTCGGCTTGCTGGGCCCGAACGGAGCAGGAAAGACGACGACCGTCCGGGCTCTCTCGACGATCCTGAAACCGGACGCGGGGCGGCTCGAAGTCTTGGGCCACGACGTGGTGGGAGAGGCCAGGGAGGTGCGCTCCTTGATCGGGCTCGCCGGCCAGTACGCAGCGGTCGATCCCAACCTGACGGGGCGAGAGAACCTCCGCCTCGTGGGGCGTCTAGCGCACATGGCCCCCGCACGAGTTGGGCCGCGCGCGGACGAGCTCCTAGAGCGCTTCGGTCTGGCGGACGCAGGGGACCGCCCGGTCCGAACGTATTCCGGGGGGATGCGTCGGAGGTTGGACCTCGGCGCGGCGCTCGTCCATCGCCCCCCGATCCTCTTCCTGGACGAGCCGACCACGGGATTGGACATCCAGGGTCGAAGCGACCTGTGGGACATGATCCGCGAGCTCGTCGCGGGTGAGACGACGGTGCTTTTGACCACGCAATACCTCGAGGAGGCAGATCGGCTCGCCGACCGGATCGCGGTGGTTGACGGGGGCCGCGTCATCGCGAACGACTCGCCTCAAGCGCTGAAGTCGAAGCTCGGAAGCACGGTCACCGAGCTCGGCTTTCAGGATGAGGCAAGGGCGACCGATGCCCTGGCGCGACTGACAGGCGAGGTCGACGGTCTCGAGCGAGAGGGGACGATCGTTCGGATCACTTCGAACGAGGGACCACGGTCGCTGATGGACGTACTGCGGGTGCTCGACGCTGCCAACCTTCCGCCGGATTCATTGACGGTTCGGGATCCCAGCTTGGACGACGTCTTCCTCGCGTTGACCGGCCACCGCGCCGAAGAGCAAGCTGATGCGGAGGTGGATGCCTGATGGCCACCGTGACCTATTCGTCCGACAGCCTCGCCCACAACGCGCGGGCGTGGTGGTTCTGGGACGCGTTGGCCGTCGCGCAAAGAAACCTGATCGCTTACATCCGCATCCCGCAGCTCTTGGTGTTCTCGACGATCCAGCCGGTCATATTCGTCTTGATGTTCCGCTATGTGTTCG
>DATBND010000091.1:0-3725 GCA_036554505.1 Actinomycetota bacterium
CCGTCGACGCGTTGCGAGGGAACGCTGGATGACGCTCGATGAACGATGACCTTGGAGTTCGACATGAGCGATGTACCAATGCGAGTGATCTCCACGAACCCGGATGGCACGCCGTCGAGCTCCCATAACTCACCCGCGCACCGATGCGACGTCGCCGAGCCCGACCCGCCCCACAGACAGGCGACCATCGGCCACTGCCACCGGGCCGCGGCTGTGGCAAATACCTTGTGGAGGAGCCGCCGCCACTCCCCCTTCCGGCATGACCGGTAGACCGCATCGCGCGACATACCGAGCCCAAGCGCCTGATCCAGATGGAAGACCCCATGCTGATCGGCCGCCAGGCGGCCAACTCTGACGCGTGCCGCGGCCTGTGAAATCTCGGAGGGCATCTCAGCACGATCCACCAGAACCGGGGACCCATGTGTGATGGAGGTCTCCGTTGCGATGATGGCAACGGGGAGCTCGATCGGCGTCCGGCTACATACCAATGCCGGGCGGGAGCTTCATCCCGGCGGGCATCCGCATCTTGCCCTTGCCCCCCGCCATCGTCTTCATCATCTTGCGGACCTGGTCGAACTGCTTCACGAGCGCGTTCACGTCCTGGATCGTCGTCCCGGACCCCGCCGCGATGCGCCGGCGGCGGCTCCCCTTGATCATGTGCGGGTTGTTGCGCTCCTCGGCGGTCATCGAGCGGATGATGGCCTCGATCCGAGGGAGCTGGTCGTCCATCTCCGGCCCCCCGACGGGAAGCTTCGACATCCCGGGCAGCATCCCGATCACCTGCGACAGCGGGCCCATCTTCTTGATCGCCTGGAGCTGGCCGAGGAAGTCCTCGAAGGTGAACTCCGCCTTACGGAGCTTCTCCTCCATCTTCTTTGCCTCGGCCTGGTCGAAGACCGACTCGGCCTTTTCGATGAGCGTCAGGACGTCGCCCATGCCGAGGATGCGCGACGCCATGCGGTCCGGATAAAACGGCTCGAGGTCCCCGAGCTTCTCCCCGACCCCCGCGAACTTGACCGGCCGCCCGACCACGTAGGACATCGACAACGCCGCGCCGCCGCGCGCATCGCCGTCGACCTTCGTGAGGATGATCCCGGTCAGGTCGACCTCGGCCACGAACGACTCCGCCACGTTCACGGCATCCTGTCCCGTCATCGCGTCGCAGACGAGCAGCATCTCGGTCGGATCGATGGCCCGTGCTACGTCCCCGAGCTCGGCCATCAGCTCCTGGTCGACGTGCATCCGTCCCGCCGTGTCGACGATCAGATCCGTGTATCCCTCGGCGCGCGCGTGCTCCAGCGATCGCTTCGCCACGCCTGGAGCGTCCTGCGTGTCGGTTTCCGCATATGCCGGGACCGCCGCTTGCTCGGCCAGCAACTGGAGCTGCCGGATCGCGGCCGGACGCCGGAGGTCGCACGCGACGAGCGCGGGTCGGCGCCCCTGCCCCTTCAGAAGCTTCGCCAGCTTCGCCGACGCGGTCGTCTTCCCCGAGCCCTGCAACCCGGCGACGAGGATCACGCGCGGGGGCCGCGACGACGGCTCCAGCCCGGCGGCCTCGTGACCGAGCACGTCGATGAGCGCCGCGTGGACGAGCTTGATCACCTGTTGGGCCGGCGTGAGGCTCTTGTGGATCTCGGCCCCCGCCGCGCGCTCGCGCACGTCGGCGACGAAGGCCTTCACCACCTTGAGGGAGACGTCCGCCTCGAGGAGAGCGAGACGGATCTCGCGCAGGACCTCGTCGACTTGCTTCTCGCTCAACCGCCCGCGCGACTTGAGCCGCGTGAAGATGTCGTCGAGCCGTGAGCTCAGTGAGTCGAACATCCAGTCAGCGTAAGGCGAGATACAGGCCTACTCCGCCGAGGCCTAGGCCGAGGATCGTGGTGCCGGCGATCATCATCCCCGAGCGATCCCGGGCCCATTTCGTCAAGCGATCCACGACGAGCCAGCCGAGCAGCACGATGCCCAACCACAGGAGCACCCGGGCGGCCGCACGATCCGGCGCGAGCAGATAAGCCACCAGATACCCGGCCGCTACGACGGCGATCCGCGCGAGCTTCCGGGCCCGTTCGTCGAGGGGTGGGGGCGACTCCTGCATCAGGGCTTCAGGTATCTCGAGAGACCGTCGCGGAAGGTCACCGGTTTCACCTCGAGGAGACGCGTGGTCAGGCGCATGTCCACGAGCCCATCCTGCGCGACGAACTCCACCCCGGTCGGCGTCATCGGCGGTTTGGGCAGAGCGAGAAACGGCGCGGTGCCGAGCTTCGCGAGCGGAAGAGGAATAGGAAGCACGACTCGCTTCTTGCCGAGCACCTCCGCGATCGCGTAAATCACTTCCGTCATCGTCATCACTTCCGGCCCACCGATCTCGAACGTGTTGCTCCACGCCGCGTCGCGCTCGAACGCGCGCGTGACGGCTTCCGCGAAGTCCCCCACGTAAAGCGGCTGGATGCGCTGAGGCCGCACGCCGAGCTTCGGGACGACCGGCGATAGCTTGGCCATCGACACCATCTTGTTCACGGACTTGTCCCCCGGCCCGTAGATCCACGAGGGCCGGATGATCACGTAGTCGATGCCGGAGGCCTTTATGGCCTCCTCCGCGAGGCCCTTCGCGCGGTACCAGCTCTTCGCGCTGCCCGAGTCGGCGCCGGCGCCGCTCACGTAGAGGAAACGTTCGACGCCGGCGCGCGTCGCCTCGGCGAGGAGATTGCGCGCGCCGCCTGCCTCGTAGCGCTCGAACGTCAGGCCCTTGCGGCGCTGCTCCATCGGATAGTTCGGGAACGTCACGGCCATGACTACGCCACCGGCACCCTCGAGCGTGCCGGTCAGTGACGCCGCGTCGGTGACGTCGCCGCGCGCCGCGTTCGCCCCGGCGAGCTCCGGGATCCGTGATGCTGCATCGGGGTGGCGGCCAAGGACGGTGACGTCGTGCCCGGCGTCGAGCAACGAGCGTGTGACGTGGCGGCCGATGAACCCGGTGCCGCCGACGACAACAAGTCTCACGCTAGAAGTGCGTCTACGAACGTCTTGGGATCGAAGGGCTCGAGGTCGTCGATGCCTTCGCCGATGCCGACGAGCTTGATCGGTATACCCAAGGTCTCCTCGATCGCCAGGGCGATACCTCCCTTGGCCGTTCCGTCGAGCTTCGTCAGCACCACGCCGGTGATGCCCGCGGCTTCGGCGAACTCACGCGCCTGCACGAGGCCGTTCTGGCCGGCTGTCGCGTCGAGCACGAGCAGCGCTTCGTCGACGTCCCCTTCCTTCTCGATAACGCGTCGCACCTTGGCGAGCTCGTCCATGAGCGGAGTCTTCGTGTGCAACCGGCCCGCGGTGTCGACTATCAGGACGTCGAGGCCGCGTGCGCGCGCGTGCGCAGCCGCGTCGTAGGCAACCGCTCCGGGATCGGCACCGGGCTGGTGCTTGACGAGCTCGGCTCCCGCTCGTTCCGCCCACACGCCGAGTTGCTCGTCGGCCGCGGCACGGAAGGTGTCGGCCGCGGCCAGCGCGACGGTGTGATCTCGCTCTACGAGATCGCGCGCGAGCTTCCCGATCGTGGTGGTCTTGCCCGTGCCGTTGACTCCTACGACCAGCCACACGGTCGTGCCCTCCGCCGCGAACGTTAGGCCCCGGTCACGCTCCTCGTCGAACAGGTCGACGAGCTCCTCGGCGAGCAACGAACGAAGATCCTCCGACGACGTGACCTTGGCCTGGCGCGCCGCGGCCTTGAG
>DATBND010000095.1:0-24824 GCA_036554505.1 Actinomycetota bacterium
GCTGCGGGGTGATGAAGCCGCGCCGCTTGAGGATGCGCCAGATCGTCGACACCGACGGCGTCGCCGAACCGGCCACCCCCAGGTGGTAGTGGATCGTGTGGGGCCCCGCGTCGAAACCGTGCTCTAAGAGCTCCTTGCGCAGCCTGACGACGTGCTCCTCGAGGTCTGGGGAGCTGCGGTTGGCGACGCGGTGTGCCGCCTTGCTTGCCGGGGCGAGGGCGTCGTAGCCGCCCGATCGGTAGCGGGCCACGAGCTTAGCGACCCACGACTTCGAGACCCCGTGAGAATCGGCGACGTCCCGATAGCTGCGGCGTTCCAGCACCACCGCGTCGACCAGGTAGCGGGCCACGTCCAAGGCGACACCTCCCGGCTCGGGGTGTCCACCATGACCCGCGACATGCTCGTTCAGCCGTGTCTACTATGCGGTGGAATCACACACCTCCCGCCCTGCGAAGCTCTCGTGCCGTCGCGGGTGCCAGGAATGGTCCGATTTGCGGCGAATCTCCCTATCGAGTCGACATATCCGACAGGGGGTACGCAGCATGAGAAAGCGAATGCGAAGCCTGAGCCTGGCGCTCTCGCTGGCGCTGGTCGCCGGCGTCATGGGTGCCGTCCCGGCTCCCGCGAACCACAACGAAGAGGATGACCACTCCGACAACTTGAAGCAGCTGGCGCTGACGCCGATCTCGATCAGCGAGGACCAGAACGCCCAGGGCAGCGACCTGGCATTCAAGGGCAAGCTCGTCATCACGGGCAGCTACCAGGGGATTGGGATCTTCAAGATCCTGAAGAAGAAGCCCTACGTGAAGCAGATCAGCTTCCTGTCGTGCCCCGGCGGTCAGGGCGACGTGTCGGTGCTCGGCAAGTACGTGTTCATGTCGGTGGACTCTCCACGCGTCGGCGCCACGTGCACGCCCGAGGACACCGCCGCGGCGAGCCAGTCGCAGGTCGCGAACGCGGAGGCCTTCGAGGGCATCCGCGTGATCTCGATCGCGAACCCGAAGCGGCCTGAGTTCAAGGCCTCTGTCGACCTTCCGTGCGGGTCGCACACGCACACGCTGCTCCCCGGCGACACCACCAGCTACATCTACAACGAGTCGTACCCTCTAGGAGCGCAGACCCCGGATTGCAGCGTCGTCACTCACCGTAAGGTCCCCATCGTCGAGTTTCCGACGAAGGACCCGACCAAGGTGAAGCTGCTGGACGAGTCGATCGACGTGACGCCGGATATCGGTTGTCACGACATCACGACCTTCCCCGAGAAGAACCTGATGGTCGGCGCGTGCATCACCGAGTCGCGCATCTGGGACATCAAGGATCCGAAGCACCCGGAGCAGCTTGCAGTCATTCAGAACCCCAAGATCAGCATCCACCACTCGACCGCGATGACGTGGGACGGCAAGGTCCTCATCCTCGGTGACGAGTTCGGAGGAGCCGAGGGTGGTGGCTGCACGGGCGACGAGGACAGCGAGGTCGGCGCGGCGTGGTTCTACGACATCACCGACCCGGCGAGCCCGAAGGTGCTCGGCTCGCACTCTCTGCCGCGCGTTCCGCAGCCCGCGAGCCCGGACCAGGCCGACCGGGTCCGTTGCACGAACCACAACTTCAACGTCATCCCGATGAAGGACCCGAGCAAGTACCTCCTCGCGGTCAGCTACTACATGGGCGGCATCGCGGTCGTGGACTTCTCGGACCCCGCTAACGCCACCGAGGCGGGGCACTACGTGACCACCCGCAACGGCGTGTCGCAGGACACGTGGTCGGCGTACTGGTACCAGGGCCGGATCTACACGAACGACTACCTCTCCGGCCTCGGCCTGGGGGTCTACACGTTCGACGGCACCACGAGCAAGAGTCAGACGACCTTCTTCAAGAAGGGGCCCCTGAACAAGGCGGGCGAGATGAACCCTCAGGTACAGCTGGGCTTCCCGCAGCAATAAGCCATAACTCCAGGAAAAGGCCCCGGCTCGGATGAGCCGGGGCCTTTTCTTTCCGCCGGCCGGTAGCGGAGGATTGATCCACCCCCCGGCGAAGTCTTCCCCGTGCTTCCAAGAGGGCGTGCCCTGTGTCTCGTCGCGGCCCTCGCCATGTGCGTGGCATCGGTGGCCGCGCCCGCTGCGGCGCGCGTCGCGCGCCAGCCGGTGAGCGCGCCCACCGTTAAATCGACCCCTCCGGGCCCGGCCATGTACTCCGACTTCACCTACGAGCGGTTGCGCGTTCCGATGCGCGACGGCGTCGAGCTGTCGGTCGACATATGGCGGCCCGTGACCGACGGCGTGAAGGTCCCGGTCATCCTGACCATGACTCCGTACCACTCTCTCTACAAAGCCCTCGACCCGATCGAGGAGGACCTGCCCTTAGGGGACGCCAAGATCTTCGTCCCGCAGGGCTATGCCTACGCGCAGGCCGACGTGCGCGGCACCTATGGGTCGGGTGGGTGCTGGAACTACGGCGGCATAAAGGAACGACACGACGGCTATGACCTCGTCGAGTGGCTCGGCACCCGCGAATGGTCGAACGGCAGAGTCGCGATGACCGGAGGCTCATACGACGGGACGACCGCGAACGCGGCGGCGGTCGAGAATCCCCCTCACCTCGCCACGATCGTGCCGATCTCGGCGATCAGCCGGTGGTGGGGATACGCGTACCAGCAGGGGACGCGCTCGACCTACTCGGGCGAGGCCGCGGACTCGGACCCGCCGTCGGACACGCCTACCGACTTCATGTTCGCGTACGGGTTCTTGCCGCCGCCCGATCCCGGCAGCGTCACCAGCGCCCAGCAGATAGCGATGCGGTGGCAACCGTGCGACCGGGTCGAGCAGCTCCTGGCCGGGTACAACCCGCAACCGGATTACAACGCGTTCTGGAAAGAGCGCGACTACCTGAGGCGTGCAAAGAAGGTGAAGGTCCCCGTACTCATCTCTCACGGTCAGCGCGACTTCAACGTGAAGACCTGGGAGGGTACGCAGTGGTTCGAAGCGTTGAGAACGCCGAAGATGATGGTGCTCGGGCAGTGGGAGCACGCAACACCCCGCGGGCGATACCCGGGGTGGGACGAGTTGTTGGGCGCGTGGTACGCGCGCTGGCTCTACGGGGTTCGCAACGGCGTCGAGAAGACTCCGCCGGTCATCGTCCAGACCAACGACCGCGAGTGGCGCGCGGGGCGCACGTGGGCGGCCGGCCAGTCGAAGCTGTTTCCTCTGACCGGCGGAGAGTTCGTTTATCTCGATGACGGGACGCTCACGGAGTCCGAGATGATGCGCGGGCCCGCGTCGGATCGTTTCGTCGTCGTCGACGTGCCCGCGAAGGACCTTCGCCTGCAAGGCCGGCCCATCCTGCACCTCGCCGCATCGAGCGACTCACCGAGCACGCACTTCGTCGCCGTCCTGCTGGACGTCGGGCCCGGTGGGCAGGGGACGGTCATCTCGCGTGCGTTCATGAACGCGCGCTATGGCAACGGGCTGGAGGAAGGCGTCGACCTCGAGCCCGGCGCGAAGCAGGTCTTCCGGCTCGAGTTCATCGACAAGGACTACATCGTCCCGGCGGGAAACCACCTCCGCGTGATCATTGCGTCGTCGAGCAACACGTGGGTCGCGCCGGACGCGAGCAGGGCCACCAACACGCTCTATCTCGACGAGTCCACCCTGGAGATACCGCTTGCCCGATGAGATCGTTCGCCGGGACCCGCCCGAGCGGGCTCCCGAGCAAGAGACGCTCGAGGCGTTCATGGACTACCAGCGGGCCAGTGTCTTCGTAAAGGTCCGCGGCCTCGACAAGGAGGCGGGGACGCGGCGGATCGTTCCGTCGGTGACGACGATCCTCGGCGTCGTGAAGCATCTGGCCTACGTCGAGGCGTGGTGGTTCCAGGACATATTCGGGGGCCGCGACCTCACCTATCCGTGGACCGACGAGGACCCGGACGCGGAGTTCCGAGTCGGCGGCGACGAGACCGTCGAGAGCGTCATGGACCTGTACGCGTCCATGACGAGCGAGAGCCGCGCCGCGGCCGCGGGGGCATCGTTGGACGACCTCTCGCGCAAGGTGCATCCGCGCCGGGGCACGTCGTTCTCGCTTCGGTGGATCTATCTGCACATGATCGAGGAGACCGCGCGCCACCTCGGCCACTTGGACATCCTCCGCGAGCTAATCGACGGCGAGACGGGCGACTGAGCGAAGGGTCGTCTCGGATCGCGGCGTCCTACCCACCCCCGCGATCGTCTCGACGATCGCGGCGTCCTACATTCGTCGCCTTCAGCGAGAAGAACAACGGGACCTCGCCCTGGACGTCATCGGGCAGCCACCACCTGCCGTCGTCCCGCTGCTCGAGGAACGGCACCGGCCATTCCACGAACGGCAGCTCGTGGAGGAAGTCGATACGCAGGCCGGCCGCAGCCAGTGCGCTGACGATCTCGCCCATGCTGTGCACCCACGAGTACTCGACCGGCTGCTCGACGTGCGCGCTCGGGTCCGCGTACGAGCCCTGCGTCGGGAACGCCAGCGGCTCGGGGCGCGGGAAGTACGGATACTTGATCTCGAGCTCAGTCACATCCTCGGCGTCGTCGAAGACCCACAGCATCGGATGACCTTCCGTGATGTAGAAGAACCCGCCCGGTACGAGGAAATGCGCGATGACGTCGGCCCAACGCGCAAGGTCCGGCAGCCACCCGATCACACCGCGCGACGTGTAGACGACCTCGAAGCGGTCGTCGAGCACTCTCGGCAGGTCGTAGACGTTGGACTGGATGAAGCGCGCGTCGAGCGCGAGCTCCGATGCCAGCGAGGTCGCCAGAGCGATCGCCCGCTCCGAATAGTCCACCCCGGTCGGCCGTGCCCCCAGCCGGGCCCACGACAACGTGTCGATCCCGAAGTGGCATTGGAGGTGGAGCAGCGACTTGCCGGTCACGTCCCCGACCTCGTCGAGCTCGTAGTCCCGCAGCCGGACGCCGCCGGCCTTGAACGACTCGAGGTCGTAGAACTCGGAGGTCTCGTGGATCGTGGTCCACTCGTCCCACAGCGCTCGGTTCGCGGCCATGTGCTCGTTCGAGTTCTCGTTCATGGGGCCGATCATTCCAGGTCGTCGGCTCGGCCCGACAACGGCCGCCGTGCTAATCTGAGCGCTCGTTTCTCCCCCTGACCAGCACGGACCCTTTCAAAGCGCGTCCGGGCGGCAAAGGAAAGGTCTCGTGAACAGGCAATACAAGCGACTGCAGCAGAAGGCGGAGGCGCAGAAGCAGAAGTCCGGTCCACCGGCACGACCGCAGCCTGCACAGAAGAAGCAGAGGACGAAGCCGCGTCAGTTCTTCAAAGAGGTCGTGGCCGAGCTCCGAAAGGTCGCGTGGCCGACGCGCCAGGAGGTCGTTGCCTACTCGATCGTGGTGCTCGTGGGATCGATCGTGGTCGCGGCCCTCGTGTTCGGGATGGACTACGTGTTCACCAAGGGCGTGCTGAAGCTATTCGGGGTGGAGGTATGAGCGAGACCACCGAGACCGAGCAGAACCTTCGGGCGGCCGAGGACGGCGCGCCCCAGGACGACGCCGCGCCGCTGGCATCCGGCTCCGACGTCCCGTCGGAAGGCACGGCCGCGACCGTAGACGCGGAGGTCGATGCCTCCGATGGCCGATCCGCGGCACAGGATGCTCCGCTTCCCTCTTCGGGCGCGGCCCTCGAGGCCGAGATGCCCTCGGGCGACGAGCCGGCGATCTCCGGCGACGACCCGGACGCGTCCGCGGCTGCTCCCGTGTTGACGGATGCGGTGACCGAGGCCGCGACGGACGAGCGACCCGGCGACACGGACGCGACCGACGACGACTCGACTGACGACGACTCGACCGATGACGACGTTGCAACCCCCGCCGAGGGTGAGCCCGAGCCCAGCGGCGAGGCAACCACCGACATCCCCTCGAGCGGTTCCGGCGAGGCCACCGTCGCGGCTGCCGTGAGCGTCGAGCCTCCCGCGCAGGCAGAGTCCGAGCCGAGCCCCGAGGCCGAGGCCGCGGGCCAGGCTTCGGCCACCGAGATCGCGAACGCGGTCTCGGCACCGTCGGGACTCGCCGGCGAGGAAGACAAAGGAAAGGAAACGCCGAGCGACGACGCCGTCGAGGACGAGGCGGTCGACGACTACGAGTCCGTCGTCGTGCCGCCGACCGAGCGGCCGGGCGACTGGTTCGTCATCCACACCTATGCCGGATACGAGAACAAGGTGAAGGCCAACCTCATGTCTCGTATCTCGTCGATGAACGTCGAGGACAAGATCTTCGAGGTCGTCATCCCGATGGAAGACGTCATGGAGATCAAGCAAGGAAAGAAGCAGGTCGTCCAGAAGAAGGTCTTTCCCGGCTACCTGATGTGCCGGATGTACCTGGACGACGACTCCTGGTACGTCGTGCGCAACACCCCGGGAGTCACCGGTTTCGTCGGCTCGGGCGCGAAGCCCACGCCGCTCTCGGACAAAGAGGTCGATCGCATCCTGCAGGTCAAGCAGGACCAGAAGAAGCTCAAGCCGCGCCTCGAGTTCGAGGAGCAGGAGAGCGTGCGCGTCACCTCCGGCCCGTTCGCGAACTTCACCGGATCGATATCCGAGATCAATGTCGACCAGTCGAAGCTCAAGGTGCTCGTCAACATCTTCGGCCGGGAGACCCCGGTCGAGCTCGGCTTCGACCAGGTCGCAAAGCTCTAACTACAAGAGGCGACGCCGCGATCGTCGAGACGATCGCTGGGGTTCCTAGAAGGAGTGTTCGATGGCTAACGGAGGAGGGCGCCGCAAGAAGGTCGCCCAGATGTTGAAGCTGCAGATCCCCGCGGGGCAAGCGACGCCGGCGCCCCCGGTCGGCCCCGCGCTGGGCCAAGCGGGCATCAACATCATGGACTTCTGCAAGCAGTACAACGCGGCGACTCAGCAGCAGACCGGCACGATCGTCCCCGTCGAGATCACCGTGTACGAGGACCGTTCGTTCAGCTTCGTCACGAAGACCCCGCCGGCGGCCGTGCTGCTGCGTCAGAAGGCGGGTCTCGACAAGGGATCGGCCGAGCCGAATCGCAACAAGGTGGGGAGCGTGACGCGGGACCAGGTGCGTGAGATCGCCGAGACGAAGCTCCCCGACCTCAATGCGAACGACGTCGACGCGGCCATGAAGATCATCGAGGGCACCGCGCGCAGCATGGGCATCACAGTTTCCTAGACGTATCCTGCGGTTGCCTGAAGACCGCAGGCGCACCGGTAACCCCCGCGATCGCCACGGCTCCGCCGAGTGTCGAACCGCCGTCGCCTTCGGCTCCGGGGGCATATTCTTTGACGATCGCGGCGTCGCAAACTATGTGGGAGGCGGGCCGGTCCCGCCGTTGACCACGAGGAGGCACTGATGGTGCACGGAAAGCGTTACGCGGAGGCCATGGGGAAAGTCGACCGCGACAACCTCTACTCGCCCCGCGAGGCGATCAAGATCCTGAAGGAGTTCCCCGAGCGGAAGTTCGACGAGACCGTCGAGCTGTCCATCCGTCTAGGCGTCGACCCCCGCAAGCCCGACCAGCAGGTGCGCGGGGCGATCTCGCTCCCCAAGGGAACCGGCAAGACGATGCGCGTTGTCGCCTTCGCCAAGGGCGAGAAGGCCAAGGAGGCCGAGGCGGCGGGCGCCGACGAGGTCGGTGACGACGAGCTCGCCGAGCGCATCTCGGGCGGATGGCTCGAGTTCGACGCCGTCGTCGCGAGCCCCGACATGATGCCCGTAGTCGGAAAGCTGGGACGAGTGCTCGGCCCCCGCGGCCTGATGCCCAATCCGAAGTCGGGAACCGTGACCGACGACGTCGGCCGCGCGGTCTCGGACATCAAGGGTGGCCAGATCGAGTACCGCACCGACAAGAACGGGAACCTGCACCTCATCATCGGCAAGCGATCGTTCACCGAGGCCGACCTAGCGGAGAACTACATCGCGGTCGTGGACGAGATCTACCGCGCGAAGCCCGCCGCGGCGAAGGGCCGCTACGTCCGAAGCGTGACGCTGTCGACGACGATGGGCCCGGGCATCCGGATCGACCCGCAGAAGTCCAAGGACATCCTCGACGAGCTCGAGGACGCGGCCGCTCCCGCTTAGACAGTTGGCCTCGGGGCCCGTACGCGAGCCCGACGAGGGCGCGACTCTCGAGGCCGCACGGCTGCTCGGAGTTCTTGCCGATCCGGATCGACTGAAGGTCGTCGGCGCGCTCGCTCTAGGTGCGTGGAGCGTCGCCGACGTCGTGCGCGTTGCAGGTCTTCCTCAGAAGGTCGTCGAGCACGCGCTCGCGCGTCTCGTCGCCGGAGACCTCGTCACGCGTGATGCGGCCGGCTATCGCCTGAAGGTCGAGGATCTCCAGGCCGCCGCGCGCGCTGCGGCCGAGGAGCGTCGCAGACACGAGGCGAGCCCGGAGGGCGCGGGTGCGATCGTCGCGCGCTTCGTAAAGAGGGGGAGGCTGACCGCGCTTCCGACCACGCTGTCGAAACGCACGCCGGTGCTCGACTACATCGCGCAGGCGTTCACTCCCGGCAGGCGCTACACCGAGCCCGAGGTCAACGAGATCCTCGGACGCTTCCACGACGACTATGCGGCTCTGCGCAGATACCTGGTCGACGAGGGCTTCTTGGATCGGGCGAAAGGCCTGTATTGGCGCTCCGGCGGAACCTTCCCGGTCGACTGATCCGTTCGCTTCGGCTGATCGTCGAGACGATCCGCGCTTGTTTCGGCCAATCGTCGAGACGATTAGCGCTTGTTTCGGCCAATCGTCGAGACGATTCGCGTGTGTTTCGCGTTTGTTATCCTGCCGCGGTTGCCCGAGACCGCCGGTGGGCCTAAAACCCTCAATATCCGGCGCAGGTGATCGTCGCTTCGCTCTACGCGCGGTCGTCTTCGGGCGGCCGTTTTTTCGTTTTCAGAGACCTGCGAGGTGACGATGGCACGAACGGAGACAGGCACCGAGCCCCGGCCGGAGAAGGTCGATGCGGTCCGGGACATAGCCGGCCGCTTCAACGACGCTGATGCGGCGCTGCTCACCGAGTACCGCGGTCTGCGCGTCCAGGAGATAGCCGACGTCCGCGACGCGCTCCGCGGGGCGGGCGCCGAGTACAAGGTTCTGAAGAACACGCTGGCGCGCATCGCCGTGCGCGAGGTCGGTCTGGAGGACCTCGCCGAGATGCTCGAGGGCCCCACCGCCATCGCGTTCGTCACGGGCGATGCCGCGGCGGCCGCCAAGGCGCTGGACGAGGCGGCCAAGAAGTACCCGGTACTGGAGATCAAGGGCGGAGTGCTCCTGGGCCGGATCATCGACGCGTCCGAGGCCCAACGCCTCGCGAAGCTCGAGTCGCGCGAGATCCTGCTCTCCAAGGTCGCGATGCTCGCGAGCTCGCCCGCGCAGCAGACCGCCAACGTGCTGTCCGCGCTCCTGCGCAACTTCGGCTCGATGCTCGCCCAGGTCGTAACGAAGAAGGAGAGCGGCGAGCTCCCCGGCGGCTCCGGCAACGGTGCCGCGGCGACCGACGAGGCGCCGGCGGCCGAGATGCCGGCGGCCGAGATGCCGTCGCCCGAAGAGATCGGTGAGCCCGCCGAGGACGCCCCTGCCGACGGGGTCGAGGAGTCGGGCGAGACCCCACCGCCAGCGGAAGGAGTCGATCAGCCCGAGAGCGAGACCCCGACCGCGGAGGCCGCACCCGCAGACCTGCCCGAGGCGCAGGAGCAGGCGGAGGCCGCACCAGAGTCTGAAGAAGCGAAGGCAGAAGAAGTCGAGACAACGAGTGGAACCGAGGAGGAGCAGTAGTGGCCGACAAGACTTTGACCCAAGACGAGGTGCTCGACGCGATCTCGAACTGGACGGTGCTCGAGCTGTCCGACTTCGTGAAGGCGTTCGAGGACAAGTTCGGCGTGACCGCAGCGGCCCCGGTGGCAGTTGCGGCGCCCGGAGCCGGTGGCGGTGGTGGTGACGGCGCGGCGGCGGTCGAGGAGAAGGACGAGTTCACCGTCATGCTTCAGGCGGCCGGCGACAAGAAGATCCAGGTCATCAAGGAGGTGCGTGCACTCACGAGCCTCGGCCTCAAGGAGGCCAAGGACCTCGTTGACGGCGCGCCCAAGCCGGTGCTCGAGAACGTGCCCAAGGAGCAGGCCGAGGAGGCCAAGGGCAAGCTCGAGGGCGCGGGAGCGACCGTCGAGCTGACCTAGGCCGTTTGCCGGGCGCTCTCCGGCGCTAGGAGAAATCGAAGAGGCCCGGGCGTTTTGCCCGGGCCTCTTGCTTTCCTGGTCCAGCGCTCCTAGAGGTGACGGGATCAGGGATGAACGCAAGTAGCGCCTACTTGTCGACGCCGCCGCCCTGGACGCCCTTTTCCATCTTGCTCGCGGGGTTGGCGATCCCCGACATGACCCCGCCGGCAACGGCGCCGGCTACGGCGATGGCCGCGATCGCGATCGTCATGCCCAGCGCCCCCTCGAACGCGATGGCGCCGATGATCGCCCCGACGATGGCCCCGACGATCGCTCCGATCGTCGCCCCGCCGACCGCCCCCCGGGCCTGGCTCTTGGTTGCCACAGCACCGACGCCGGCCTGCATCTGCTCGGCCTCCTGCTGGGTCTCGAGCTGGGCTCGTGTCACGTCGTCTGGCATAGTGTGCTCCTCTTGGATAGACGTCGTCTCCGCGCCTCCTACCTACCCGTTTTGCGGCCCGGCTAGCGACGACTCCCGGGGGAATGCCAAAGCGCGAAAAGAGGTTGACCCTCGTGCGCAACGGGAATAGGGTCCCCCTACCAGCTACGAGGAGTACCTATACAGGGACTTTTCGGTTCAAGCGGTTGCTTGACGCCGGTATGGGCTGACGCCTATACTGGCTCGTTGCTGTGTCCAGCCCCCGAACGTTCGAATCGCTCTGTCGCGCGGCTAAGAACCGCCCAGGACGTACCGCTCGGGGAGCCTGGTGGGACCAAAGGGGAGCCCACCAGGGAGCGCACCCATTTCCCCGGTTTGGTACGGCACCTTAGAGGAGGCTCGTTTGTCGGCTAACGCCCTGCGCGAACGTCGTTCTTTTGCAAAGCTCACCGAAGTACTGCCCCCTCCGAATCTCATCTCCGTCCAGAAAGAGTCCTTCGACTGGTTCCTCGACAAGGGGCTCGAGGAGACGCTGAGGGACATCTCCCCCATCGAGGACTTCACCGGCAACCTCGCGCTGCAGTTCATCTCGCACCGCTTCGAGGAGCCGAAGTTCGACGAGGACGAATGCAAAGAGAAGGACATGACCTTCTCGCGCCCGCTCTTCGTCACCGCCGCGTTCATCAACAAGGAGACCGGCGAGATCAAAGAGCAGACCGTCTTCATGGGGGACTTCCCGATGATGACCGACAAGGGCACGTTCATCATCAACGGCACCGAGCGTGTCGTCGTGTCGCAGCTCGTTCGTTCGCCGGGCGTGTACTTCGACAAGTCGATCGACAAGACGTCGGACAAGGACATCTACGCGTGCAAGATCATCCCGGCGCGCGGCGCGTGGCTCGAGTTCGAGACCGACAAGAAGGACATGGTCGGCGTGCGCATCGACCGCAAGCGTCGCCAGAACGTGACGGTCCTCCTCAAGGCGCTCGGGTACGGAAACGACGACGACATCCTCAAGCTCTTCAACGGAGCCGAGTCGATCCAGACGACGCTCGAGAAAGACGCCATCGAGACCGAGGAAGAGGCCTTGATGGACATCTACCGGAAGCTCCGCCCCGGCGAGCCTCCGACCGTCGAGAGCGCCCGCGCTCTGCTCGACAACCTGTTCTTCAATCCCAAGCGCTACGACCTCGCGAAGGTCGGCCGTTACAAGGTCAACAAGAAGCTCGGCTTCAAGCACGACGAGAAGACGTTCGAGCAGATGGGAACCGTCCTTCGTAAGGAGGACATCCTCGCCACGATCCAGTACCTCGTCGAGCTGCACGCGCAGAACCCCGACTACGAGACCGACGATATCGACCACTTCGGCAACCGCCGGATCCGTCCGGTCGGCGAGCTGATCCAGAACCAGATCCGCGTCGGCCTGTCGCGCATGGACCGCGTCGTCCGTGAGCGCATGACGACCCAGGACGTGGAAGCGATCACTCCGCAGACGCTGATCAACATCAGGCCGGTCGTCGCCTCGATCAAGGAGTTCTTCGGATCGAGCCAGCTCAGCCAGTTCATGGACCAGACGAACCCGCTCGCCGGCCTTACCCACAAGCGCCGGCTGTCGGCGCTCGGCCCCGGCGGTCTGTCGCGTGAGCGAGCCGGCTTCGAGGTCCGCGACGTGCACTCGAGCCACTACGGTCGCATGTGCCCGATCGAGACGCCGGAAGGACCGAACATCGGTCTCATGGGCTCGCTGTCCACGTACGCGCGCCTCAATAGGTACGGGTTCATCGAGACCCCCTACCGCAAGGTCATCGATGGAAGGGCGACCACCAAGATCGACTACCTCACCGCCGACGAGGAGGATCGGGCGATCATCGCCCAGGCCAACGCGGTGATCTCCGATGACGGCACGTTCACCGAGAGCAAGGTCCTCGTGCGTGGACGCCACAACGAGGTCGACTACGTCGATCCCTCCGAGGTCGACTACATGGACGTGTCCCCGAAGCAGATCGTGTCGGTGGGCGCGGCGTGCATCCCGTTCCTCGAGCACGACGACGCGAACCGCGCGCTGATGGGCGCGAACATGCAGCGTCAGGCCGTGCCTCTGCTCAAGCCGACCGCTCCCTACGTCGGAACGGGTCTCGAATACCGGGCCGCCGTCGACGCCGGTGACGTGATCGTCGCCGAGGAGAACGGGACGGTCGAGGAAGTCACGGCGGACCAGGTCGTGATCGCCACCGGCAGCGAGCGCAAGGTCTACAAGCTCGACAAGTTCCGCCGCTCGAACCAGTCGACGTGCATCAACCAGCGGCCGGTGTGCCGCGAGGGACAGAAGGTGAAGAAGGGCGACATCCTCGCCGACGGTCCGTCGACGGACAAGGGCGAGCTCGCGCTCGGCGCCAACCTCCTCGTCGCGTTCATGAGCTGGGAGGGCTACAACTTCGAGGACGCGATCATCCTGTCCGAGCGGCTGGTCAAGGACGACATCCTCACCTCGATCCACATCGAGGAGTACGAGGTCGACGCGCGCGACACGAAGCTCGGCGCGGAAGAGATCACGCGTGACATCCCGAACGTCTCCGAGGACGTGCTCGCCGACCTCGACGAGCGCGGCATCGTGCGCGTCGGAGCCGACGTCGGCCCCGGCGACGTGCTCGTCGGAAAGGTCACGCCCAAGGGCGAGACCGAGCTGACCCCCGAGGAGCGCTTGCTGCGCGCGATCTTCGGCGAGAAGGCGCGAGAGGTTCGTGACACCTCGCTCAAGATGCCTCACGGCGAGTCCGGCAAGGTCATCGGCGTCCGGGAGTTCAGCCGCGACAACGGCGACGAGCTGTCGCCGGGTGTCAACGAGCTGGTCCGTGTCTTCGTCGCCCAGAAGCGCAAGATCTCCGAGGGCGACAAGCTCGCCGGCCGTCACGGGAACAAGGGCGTGATCTCGAAGATCCTTCCCGAGCAGGACATGCCGTTCATGCCGGACGGCACGCCCGTCGACATCATCCTCAACCCGCTGGGCGTCCCGTCCCGGATGAACCTCGGCCAGGTGCTCGAGACGCATCTCGGCTGGGTGGCGAAGCAGCACTGGGAGAACGGGCACGACATGGACGCCGCGCCGGGCAAGTGGCGCGACGCCGAGCCGACGTGGGTCGCGACCCCGGTGTTCGACGGCGCGAAGGAGGACGAGCTCCTCGAGGCGCTCGCCACCACGGCGAAGCGTAAGACCGAGTACCCGCTGGTCAACGCGGTCGGCAAGGCCCAGCTCTACGACGGCCGCAGCGGCCAGCCCTACGACAGCGAGATCACGGTGGGCTTCATGTACATCCTGAAGCTGAGCCACCTCGTCGACGACAAGATCCACGCTCGCTCGACGGGCCCGTACTCGATGATCACGCAGCAGCCGCTCGGCGGTAAGGCGCAGTTCGGCGGTCAGCGCTTCGGAGAGATGGAGGTCTGGGCGCTCGAGGCTTATGGCGCGGCGTACTGCCTGCAGGAGCTGCTGACGATCAAGTCCGACGACGTGCTCGGCCGCGTGAAGGTCTACGAGGCCATCGTCAAGGGCGAGAACATCCCCGAGCCCGGAATCCCCGAGAGCTTCAAGGTGCTCATCAAAGAGATGCAATCCCTCTGCCTGAACGTCGAGGTCCTCTCGGCGGAGGGCGAGGAGATCGAGATGAAGGAGATCGACGAAGACATCTTCCGCACAGCGGAGGAGTTGGGCATCGATCTGTCCCGCCGTGAGCCGAGCTCCGTTGAGGAGGTTTAGTTGCTAGACGTCAATTACTTCGACGAACTCCGGATCGGCCTCGCGACGGGGGATCAGATCCGGGCGTGGTCGAACGGTGAGGTAAAGAAGCCGGAGACCATCAACTACAGGACTCTCAAGCCCGAGAAGGACGGGCTCTTCTGCGAGAAGATCTTCGGCCCGACGAAGGACTGGGAGTGCTACTGCGGCAAGTACAAGCGCGTTCGCTTCAAGGGCATCATCTGCGAGCGCTGCGGCGTCGAGGTGACGCGCGCGAAGGTGCGCCGCGAGCGCATGGGCCACATCGAGCTCGCCGCGCCCGTGACGCACATCTGGTACTTCAAGGGCGTCCCATCCCGACTGGGGTATCTGCTCGACATCGCGCCGAAGGACCTCGAGAAGGTCATCTACTTCGCGGCGTCGATCGTTACCGCTGTGGACGACTCCAAGCGGCACAAGGACCTCCCGAAGCTGACCGAGGAGATCGACAAGGAGATCGCCCGGATCGAGTCCGAGCGCGACCAGCGCATCGACGAGATCATGAAGGAGACCGAGGCGCGCCTCGAGGAGATGGAGGGCCGCAAGGCTCGCTCCTCCGAGAAGACGACCGCCCGCAACCAGGGTGAGCGCCAGCAGAAGGAAGTCCGCGAGCGCGCCGAGCGCAACATCGACCTCGTGCGGGCGACGATCGACGCGTTCCAGGACCTCGCTCCGAAGCAGATCATCGACGACGAGGTGCTCTGGCGCGAGCTCAAGGACCGCTACGGCGAGTACTTCCGCGGCGGGATGGGGGCCGAGGCGATCAAGGAGCTTCTTGCATCGCTCGACCTCAAGGCCGAGGAGGAGTTCCTCCGCGATCAGATCAAGACGGCGAAGGGCCAGAAGCGTCAGCGCGCCATCAAGCGGCTGAAGGTCATCGCGCCGTTCACCGACCCGACGAAGAAGAACTCGCCGCTCGGGATGGTGCTGGACTGCGTGCCGGTCATCCCGCCGGACCTGCGCCCGATGGTGCAGCTCGACGGGGGCCGCTTCGCGACGAGCGACCTGAACGACCTCTACAGGCGAGTGATCAACCGCAACAACCGTCTCAAGAGGCTGATGGATCTCGGGGCTCCCGAGATCATCGTCAACAACGAGAAGCGCATGCTCCAAGAGGCAGTCGACGCGTTGTTCGACAACGGTCGTCGAGGCCGCCCTGTGACGGGGCCGGGCAATCGCCCGCTCAAGTCGCTGTCGGACATGCTCAAGGGAAAGCAGGGACGTTTCCGCCAGAACCTGCTCGGAAAGCGCGTCGACTACTCCGGCCGTAGCGTGATCGTCGCCGGGCCGACGCTGAAGCTGCACCAGTGTGGGCTTCCCAAGCAGATGGCGCTCGAGCTCTTCAAGCCGTTCGTGATGAAGCGGCTCGTCGACCTCGGCCACGCCCAGAACATCAAGAGCGCGAAGCGGATGGTCGAGCGCAGCCGGCCGCACGTGTGGGACGTGCTCGAGGAGATCATCCACGAGCACCCCGTCCTTCTGAACCGTGCGCCGACGCTTCACCGTCTCGGCATCCAGGCGTTCGAGCCCGTGCTGGTCGAGGGCAAGGCGATCCAGATCCACCCGCTCGTCTGCGTGGCGTTCAACGCCGACTTCGACGGTGACCAGATGGCCGTGCACGTGCCTCTGTCGTCCGAGGCGCAGGCCGAGGCGCGCATCCTCATGCTCTCGGCACACAACGTCCTGTCGCCTGCTCACGGTGACCCGATCGTCACGCCGACGCAAGACATCGTGATCGGCGTGTACTACCTGACGGTCGCGCACGACGGCGAGCCGGGCGAGGGCAAGATCTTCGCCAGTGGCGAGGAGCTCTTCATGGCGTACGACGCCGGCGCGGTCGGCATCCACGCCAAGGTGAAGGTGCGAGGGCTCAAGCGCTTCGAAGACGAGTCCGAGGAGGACTTCGCGTCCCAGAACGGCAACCGCTTGATGGAGACCACGGCCGGACGGGTGATCTTCAACTCTGCATTCCCGGAGGACTTCCCGTACCAGAACGCGTTGGTGAAGAAGAAGGAGCTTGCTGCGCTCATGGACCGTTGCGCGCGGCGCTATCACAAGGGCGACCTCGCGAAGATCCTGGACGCGACGAAGAACATCGGTTTCCGGTATGCGACGAAGGCCGGGGTCACGATCGGTCTGGAAGACGTGACGACGCCGGCGAAGAAGCCTCAGATCCTCGCCGAGCACGAGAAGCGCGCGGACCGCGTCGAGAGCCAGTACCGCAAGGGCATCATCACGGAGGACGAGCGTCGTCAGGAGCTCATCGAGATCTGGACCGAGGCCACCGAGCAGGTCAAGGACGAGATGGAGCGGAACTTCGACGAGCTCAACCCGATCTACATGATGGCCAACTCGGGTGCACGAGGGAACATTCAGCAGATCCGGCAGATCGCGGGTATGCGAGGCCTCGTCGCCAACCCGCGCGGCGAGATCATCCCGCGGCCCATTCGTGCGAACTTCCGCGAGGGCCTGACCGTGCTCGAGTACTTCATCTCGACGCACGGCGCTCGTAAGGGACTCGCCGACACGGCGCTTCGTACGGCGGACTCGGGTTACCTCACGCGTCGTCTGGTCGACGTCGCGCAGGAGGTCATCATCCGGGCCGAGGACTGCGGCACCGACCGCGGGATCAGGCTCGACATCAAGGCCGAGCGCAGCCACCTGAAGCAGAAGCTGCAGGCACGCGTGCTGCTCGAGGACGCGGCCACGCCGGACGGCGAGGTCATCGCGAGCGCCGGCGACGAGATCAGCGCGGAGACGGCGAGGCTCATCGACGCCAAGGGCGTCAAGGAGGTCGTGGTCCGCTCGGTCCTCACGTGCGACGCCCGTTACGGCGTGTGCCAGAGGTGCTACGGCACTTCGCTCGCGACCGGCCACCTGGTCGAGCTCGGCGAGGCCGTCGGCATCGTCGCGGCGCAGTCCATCGGCGAGCCCGGAACGCAGCTCACGATGCGTACGTTCCACACCGGTGGTGTCGCAGGTGAGGACATCACACACGGTCTCCCTCGTGTGGTCGAGCTGTTCGAGGCTCGGACGCCGAAGGGCAAGGCCGAGATAGCGCAGGCGTCCGGTCGCGTCGAGCTCCACGAGGACGAGAAGGCTCGATCGATCGAGCTGATCCCGGAGGACGGCAGCGAGCCGATCACCTACAAGGTCTCGCGTCGTGCACGTCTCCGTGTGCGCGACGGCCAGGAGGTCGTCGCCGGTGAGTCGCTTACCGAGGGGTCGAAGGACCCGGACGAGATCCTCGAGATCCAGGGCACCAGGGACGTGCAGCTCTACCTCGTCAACGAGGTCCAGAGCGTGTACCGCAGCCAGGGTGTGCCGATCCACGACAAGCACATCGAGCTGATCGTGCGCCAGATGCTTCGCAAGGTCACGGTGATCGAGCCGGGCGACTCGGAGTTCCTGCCCGGCGAGCTCGTCGACGCGAAGACGTTCGCCGACGCCAACGAGGCCGTGGTCTCGGGCGGAGGCGAGGCGGCGACCGCGCGGCCGGTGCTCATGGGGATCACGAAGGCGTCGCTCGCCACCGAGTCGTGGCTGTCGGCGGCGTCGTTCCAGGAGACCACCAGGGTGCTGACCGAGGCGGCGATCCGCGGCAAGTCGGACCCGCTGCTCGGCCTCAAGGAGAACGTCATCATCGGAAAGCTCATCCCCGCGGGAACAGGCATGACCCGTTACCGCTCGATCCGGGCGATGACGACCGGCGAGGGCGCGATCTCCGACGACGAGGCGAGGGCGATCTTCGGTCTTCCGCCTCGGCCGATCGAGGACAGCGAGGCCGCCGACGCGGCGCGCGAGCTCCTCGGCGGGGTGGGCCTCTCGGCCGTCCCGTCGGGCGATGGGGCCGATGGGTCGGGCGAGGTCGACGTCGACGTCACCGAGACCTCCGAGGAGGTCACCTCCGCAGCCGAATAGCGAAGGTACGTACCCGAAGCGCGCCGTGAGCGCGCCAAGGCGACATAGCTAGACGTCGAAACCCGCTCTGAGCGGAACAAGGCGGCAAGACAAGGGCCCGGGGAAACCCGGGCCCTTTCGCGTCTGGGCAGGAACCAGCAAACCGATCCCGAAGACTGTCCTGACGAGCCTGGGGAGACGCGCTAGGAGGGAACCCATGGAGTGACCTTGGCGGTGCCGAGCCGCGCCGTGGCGCGAACGACCAATAGACAGATTGCGAGTGAGAGGAATGGGCGTGACTAAGCATCGGAGCAAGCGAGGGCACTTGATAACCGCCATGATCTTGGCTGCACTCATGCAGTTGGCGTTCCCGGGGAGCGCACGGGCGTCCCATCAGGTGTGCATGCCCATAGTCGATTTAGAGCGGGACGTCGTGCTGCGCTTCTGCGCGATGGCCGGTCTCGATCACAACACCGGGCAACTCGAAACCGGCGCGTATGTATCCGATCACGGGTTCACCGTTGTGAGCGTCTACACGTCGATCGGGGAGTCCGCGGGTGACGTCTCCAGCGTCTCGCACGAGATACGGATCAACGACCAGGACTGGCTTCTGTGGTTCACGGTCAGGCCATTCGACGGCCTCGGGAATCCCCAGGCGTTGGTGCAGGTCTGTCTCTCTCGTGACAACCGCGCCGAGGAATATTGCCTGTGGCCGCAAGAGTAAGGGTCACACGAAAAGAAGGGTGGGGATCTGTATGAAGCGAAGCGTGAGCGCACTGGCGGCGGCGCTGCTGATCGTCATGGCGGCACCTGCGGGAGCCGCCGAGGACGTGCGGTGGTGCATCCCGGTAGACGTCGTGGAGCAGGGAATCATTCTGGACGTCTGTGCCTACGTCTTGTACGAAGACGGCGAGCCTTCGGTCACCGTCTTTCTCTCGGATCACGGCCTTCCCGTGATCCTGTACTGGGCGAAGATCTCGCAGAACGGGGCGGGTCAGCCGGAGATCGACTCGCACGTAAGGGGAGGCACTTGGGAGAACCGGTTCTGGGTGACCGTCGACGTACGGCCGGCCGGCCCGGTCGAGCAGGTGGTGGAGGTCTGTATCGACGAGAACGGCGACAACGAAGGCTGGATATGCCTTCCCACCGACCTTCTGTAAAAGGTCTCGCCCCGAACGGCAGGGTGTGTGTCGAGATCGACGAGAACTCCAGCGGCAGACCGCGGGTCACGGAAGCGCCTTGGTCGAGGACACGATTCTGGTGACGGTGACCGTCAACCCCGAGGTCCGGCCGGGCACGTGGGTGAAGGTGTGCGTCTCGACGGGTCCCGTCGCTCCGGACATCTGCGTCCTTCCCGAGTAGGCGTGCAAGATCCCGCCGGGAGGGATGAGAACGCTGTAACAAGAGGGCCCGGGATCCCGGGCCCTCTTCGCGCGCTAGGGGCGGGGGTTCCCGCCGCACTCGGCAGGTGGACCGCTCCCGGGAGCCGAGCCGCCTTCGTAAAAGGCCGAGCACGTGTAGATGCCGTCCGAGACGAAGACGTTGATCGTCCCCGGATGCGGGTTCTCGACGGGGCAGGGGGGCTCGCCGTGGTTCCACGTTGCGTTGTGCCCGCTGTAACTGAAGGTCCCGCACTCGCGCTCGTTCGACTTGGTCCAGCTGAACGTGAGCTCGTCGTTGTCGGGATCCGACGCGGTGACCGAATAGGTAGTCCGGTGGGTCTGGGAGTCGAAGACCGCGCTGATGGCGCTCACGTTCGGGGGGTGTGGGTTGATCCCCGTCGGGCTCTCCTCCGGCGTCGGCGGCTGCGACGGGCTGGGGGTCACGGACGGGGGTGCAGATGGCGAGGTCATCGCGCCGGCGCTCGGGCTGAGGCTCGGCGACGGGCGGGAGCTGGCGGTCCCACTGGGGGTGGCGCTGGGAGTCCCGGCCGTCCATTCCTCGACCTGACGTCGAAGCTGCCGGGTGCTTCCCAACGCCTGCCTCAGAGCGGCGACCACGTCCCCCGCCGAGTCCTCGGGCGGATCGGCGATCGTCTCGAGCGCCCTGTCGATGTCGTCGAGCAAGCCGTAGATCACCGCGAAGCTCTCTCCGAAGACCGGGGGCCAGGCCGCGATGCAGCTCATCTTGGCCGCCACCAGCTCGTTGGCCCTCACCCTGATCTCACCAGGGCGCAGGTCGGACCCGCGCAGCTCGCGCTCGAGCTCCTCCTGCGCCTGCTCCAGGTCCTCGAGGCAATCGGCGGAGCTCGCGTACGCAGCGGCGTCTGAGCGCCCGAACAGCTTGGCGACCAGCTCACGCGTGGCCGTGATCGCGTCCTGCAGACGTCTCTTCGCTCTTCCGACGCGCGTCGCGTTCCGTCTCGTCCCCTCCAGTCCGTAATCGATCCGGGCGAGGTCGAGGTAAGGCTCGAGATAGACGCCGGTCTGCTGCTCGGAGGCGAGAACGAGCTCGCGTTTCATGTCGATGAGCCTCTTGGCCTCACGATCGATCCCCTTAGGGGTCAGCTCCCCGCCCTTGACCTGTGTCCTGAAAGCTCGGACGCGGCTGGCGAACGCCCGCAGGTCGTCGTCGGTGGTCGCTCGAGCCGTCCCGAAGAAGGGCGCGGCCGCGAACAGCGCGAGGGCTATGAGGCCGGCCACCCTCGAGCTCAGCGCAGGTAGTGATGTTCGGCTCATTCGACGCTCCTTCGGTCGCGAGTTGAGTATGGAGGGTCCCTGAAGTCCGCCGCCGGATCCGCGGCCCCGCGGGCCCGCGACATCGCTCACATTACGTATGGATGAGGCCGCCGGTTAAGTGAACCCTTAAGCCACCGGACAGCGCCAGTGAAGTGGGGAAATGGTCGTGAAAAATTCGAAGCGTCTATTTGTGCGCGCGGGAGTCGCCGCCGCAGTCTTGTTCTTGCTATTGCCGGCGATTGCATTCGCGGGCGACGGTGGTGACCGCGATTCTTCTTCTCCCGCCGTCGACTCCACGTCCGACGCGCCGAATGGCGACGGGATAGCTCTTGAATCCGACGCAGCCCAAGTTGCCGCCGATGTCGGGTTGCCGCAAGACACCGTGCGCGAGTACCTGATCCGACAGGAAAGCGTCGGCAAGCTCGAGTCGTCTCTGGCGGAGCTGAATCCGTCGGCGTTCGGGGGTCTCTTCATCGAATATTCGCCCTCCTATCGAGTGGTCGTGCTGGCCGAACGCGGGTCGGAGGACTCCCTCGAGGACACGGTCGATGCGGCCGCCTCGGAGGATCTCGCGGGGTTCATCGAAGTCGAGACGCGCGGATACACCGCCAAGTCCCTCCTCGCTGCCAACCAATCGATCGACGAGTCGACCGGCAAGCAGGTGACCTCTCTAGACATAGACATCACGAGAGGCAAGGTCCTGGTCACGACTGTGGAGGGAGCGGTGCCAGAGGTTCGCCGAACAATCGAATCCCTCGACCTGGCAGTCGCTCCGGAGGACGTGGAAGTTGTAGAGGCAAGAGTCCGGGATGACGACTCGTACGGCGGGCTTGGATTGAACTCGTCGGGCGGGAACTGCACGTCCGGGTTTTCGGTCCGCCAGGATGGCGAGGGCTCCTACGGTGTCATCGACGCGGCACATTGCCCCAACAGTGGGGTCACGTTGCCCAACGGGAACTCGATCACGCATCAGGCTGGATCATGGGGTGGGAGCCAGGACGTCCAATGGTTCACCACTCCCAGCGACAGCGATCTCAACAAGATCAAGTGGCAGAACGACGGCACCACGAGGTCCATCACTTCCAGAACGACCCGTACCGAGATGTCCGTAGGGATGGCCGTGTGCCATTACGGAAGGACGACCGGTTACGACTGTGGCTCGATCGTCTCCAAGACCTACCAACCCGGGGCCACGGGCAGCCACAGCTTCAACGAAACGTTTATCCGGGTGCAGGACGACACCACTGACGGTGGGGATAGTGGTGGGCCCTCCTTCCTCAACAACTCTGCCTTCGGCATCATCAAGGGTCATATCGGTGACAACGGCGACTACTACTTCATGGCGCAGAACTACATGTCGGTACTGGGGATTCACGTCCTCATCGACTAGACGTGCGGCCTCTCCGAGAGCCGGATGGTGGAATTTGCCAGGCGGCGGGAACACCGGCGAGCTCGGGAACGTCCTAGTTGTGGACTAGGCGGATTCCCAAGGAGAGAGACAGTGGGGATGAAATCGGCCTCCCGGAGGGTTGCGGCCCTGACGCTCGGGGCGCAGCTGCTCGCATCCGCATGCGCTTCGGACGCGGACGGCCCGGCCCTCATCAACTACCGACTGGGCCAGGACACCGACCTCGTGGGCTTCGAGGGCGAGCTTGTCGACGACGACGGATGCTTGACCGTGGAAGGCAATGATTCGTCGACCGTCCCTCTGTGGCCGGAGGGTTTCAGGCTCAATCACAGCGATGGCGAAGAGACGTTGATGGACGCAGATGGCCAGGTGGTCGCCGCGCTCGGTGATCAGATCAGGCTGGGGGGAGGGATCCTCACCCGTAAGGGAGCGGAGAAGGTCGCCCTGACCCCCATTCCGAACGAGTGCGATGGCGACAGGTTCTTCGCCGTCG
Source organism: Actinomycetota bacterium (assembly GCA_036554505.1). Taxonomy (GTDB): domain Bacteria; phylum Actinomycetota; class CADDZG01; order CADDZG01; family WHSQ01; genus DATBND01. Next base: position 22,848 of record DATBND010000095.1, read on the forward strand.
GCCAGGTCGGCTCGTAGTCCGCTCTCGATCGACGCCTCGGCCGCCCTTTGGAGCGGGGCACCCGTTTGACCTGGTCGGGCGGGGCAACTATCCTTCCTCGTCGCGTCCCCGAGGCGAATCGTCTCGACGATTGGCCGAACAGAGGGGGCGCGCTGCGCGCCTGTCCCACGGCGTGTGAGGGAGGACTAGCAGCAGCCCGAGTTCGGTGAGCTTCGGCAGGCCCGGTTGCCCCGGGAACCGCCGGAGTCGGGGTTGGATCGCCGAACGACAGTTTGCCAATCGTCTCGGCGATTGGCCGACTCAGCGTCGTCGAGAGGATTGCCGGGAGCGTTCCCGCTCACCGGCCCCCTATCTCTCGAACCGACCGGAGACAAACGGCCCTGGCCGCGCGGGAGCACCATGCCCGGCCCGGGGCCCATAGAGGTGAGGTAGCGAATCGTCTCGACGATTCGCCGAGCAGACAGGACACGTCGGGCCGCTGTGCCCGGCAGAGGAGAACGGAGCCGTAGTGCCTACGATTCAGCAGCTGGTCCGCCAGGGCCGGCAGAGCAAGAGGGAGAAGTCGAAGTCGCCGGCCCTGAGGGGCTCGCCGCAGCGACGCGGCGTGTGCACCCGCGTGTACACGACCACTCCGAAGAAGCCGAACTCCGCGCTCCGCAAGGTCGCTCGTGTCCGCCTCACCTCCGGAATCGAAATCACCGCCTACATCCCCGGCATCGGCCACAACCTGCAGGAGCACTCGATCGTGCTCGTGCGCGGGGGCCGAGTCAAGGATTTGCCGGGAGTCCGCTACAAGATCATCCGGGCCGCCCTGGACACCGCCGGCGTGCGGGATCGCGTCCAGTCGCGCTCCAAGTACGGCGCAAAGAAAGGTGGAGGAGGTGGCTAGAGCTCATGCCTAGGAAAGGACCCGCGGAGAGGCGCGAGCTTCTCCCCGACCCGATCTACAACTCTCTCCTGGTCACGCAGATCCAGAACCGTCTGCTCATGCGCGGCAAGCGCAGCCTCGCGGAGAACATCGTCTACGACGCCCTCCTGAAGGTGGGAGAGAGGACCGGCAAGGATCCCTTGACGATCCTCAAGAAGGCCGTCGACAACATCAAGCCGTTGTTGGAGGTTCGCTCACGCCGGGTGGGTGGGGCGACTTACCAGGTGCCGGTCGAGGTCATCTCTCGGCGCGGCACGACTCTTGCAATTCGCTGGCTGGTCACGTTCGCGCGCAAGCGCCGCGAGCGGAGCATGGCCGACCGCATCGCCGGCGAGATCCTGGACGCATCCGGCGGCGCGGGCGCCGCGGTGAAGCGCCGGGAGGACATGCACAAGATGGCGGAGGCGAACAAGGCCTTCGCTCACTACCGGTGGTGATGACTTATTCCTGAAGCAGCAGAGAAGCAAGAACAACAGGGAGGCAGGCCGAACCTTCGCTCGGTGAAGGGCGGCGGCCCGCTCATCCGCGAGTACCCGCTGTCGCACACGCGCAACATCGGGATCATGGCTCACATCGACGCGGGCAAGACGACGACGACCGAGCGGATCCTCTATTACACGGGCAAGACCTACAAGCTCGGCGAGGTCCACGAGGGCGCGGCCGTCATGGACTGGATGGTCCAGGAGCAAGAGCGCGGCATCACGATCACGTCGGCCGCGACGACCGCGCACTGGAAAGGCTACTGGATCAACATCATCGACACGCCCGGCCACGTCGACTTCACGGTCGAGGTCGAGCGGAGCCTGCGCGTCCTCGACGGCGCGGTAGCGGTCTTCGACGCGGTCGCAGGAGTCGAGCCGCAGTCCGAGACCGTGTGGCGTCAGGCCGACCGCTACGCGGTGCCGCGCATCTGCTTCGTCAACAAGATGGATCGCACCGGCGCCGACTTCTTCCGCACGGTCGACATGATCAAGGACCGTCTCAACGGCACCCCCGTCTGTATCCAGCTTCCGATCGGCAAGGAGGCCGACTTCCACGGGGTCGTCGAC
>DATBND010000118.1:0-2802 GCA_036554505.1 Actinomycetota bacterium
ATGCCGGATTTGCATCCGATCGTCAAGCAGCTCGACGAGCTGATCTGCACGACGGTCCCGGACCTCCAGTACGCGGTCAAGTGGAAGAAGGCGTACTACGGCTTGCCGGAGCTCGGGTGGATCATCGAGATGGTCGCCTACGACGTCTCCGTGAACATCGTCTTCCTCGGCGGGGCGGAGTTCGACTCGCCACCGCCGCTTGGAGAAGGACGAAGCCGCTATGTCAAGCTCAAGACACTCGAGGAGGCGCAGGGACCAGAAGTGCGCGAGTGGATCCAGCAAGCGGGCCGCGTGCCGGGTTGGAAATGAGGGTCACGAGCCGAACCTAGTCCGAGCACCCGCGCGGATGTCAGGTGAGTGAGCGAGGCAGATCGGAGGGAACTGTGGGATTCGCGGACAAGCAGATGACGAAGCTAAGGGACATGGCCGGGTCCTTGGTCCAGCCGGGGGAAACCGTGAAGCACGCGGTACCGGTCCTCGCCGGCTCGCTGCTCTGGGCGGCTTTCGGCGCGCTCGGCGCGCTGTTCGCGCAGCCGCGGATCATCGTCACCACCGAGTCGAACCTCTACGTCGTGAAGAGGGGCAAGCCCGACACGGTCGAGGAGCGCCATTCGCTGGCGTCGACCGACGTGACCGCGCGCAAGGGCTTCCCCATCGGACGCATGCGCATCGGAGACAAGACGTTTTGGGTCGGTCTGGGGGTTCAGCAGGCGGCGGTTGACCTGGCCGCGGACGCCAAGACCTGATTACGTCCCGGCGTTCGGGATGAGCGGCGCTGTCAAAGCTGGTCGACGGTGCCGCCTGCATACTCGGGGCGCCCGGTGACCCTGTAGACCTGGATCGTCACTCCGTTCCCGGTGGTGCGCGAGTCGATTAGGTCGAGCGCCATGTCGAGGCCGGTGTCGGGAAACAGTCGCGTGCCCTGGCCGACGACCACGGGATAGGTAAGAAGCGTGATCTCGTCGACGAGCCGGTTGGCGAACAGCCAGCGGACCAGTTCGCCGCTGCCGTGGACCTGCAGCTCTCCGCCGGGCTTGGCTTTCAGCTCGCCGATCGCCGCGGCGACGTCGCCGGAGAGGACGGTCGTGTCCGCCCATTGCGGGTCGCTGAGCGTGGTCGATGCCACGAACTTCGGCCGCGTGTTCAACGCCGACGCGATCGGGTTGTCGGGATCCCTCATCAGTCCCCAGTAGCCGGCGAAGACGTCGTAGGTCCATCGCCCGAACAGGAACGCGCCGGCGCGCTGGAAGATCTCGCCGACGATCCTCCCGCCCTCGTCGTCGAGCAGTGGCAGGGCCCATCCGCCCCGCTCGAATCCGCCGCTGCGGTCCTCGTCGCTCCCGCCGAGCCCCTGCATCACACCGTCGACGGAGACGTGCGTGACGGTCGTCAGCTTCATGATCGGAGTTCCCCTCTCCCGCTTGGCCGTCGTCGGACGTCACTCCGATAGACCTCTCGGGCAGCCGAAAGCGATCGTCGACAACAGACATGAGCACGGCGACATTTGGTTGTCGCGTTGCGTCATTGTCCGTCGTCTTGTGTGTTCCTTCGGCTGCGAGCTCCGTGCGGGGAAGCGGACCGCTTGCGGCGACGGATGAGACCGACCGCTGCTAGGAGGAAGGCCGCAGCGCCGACCGCGCTGGACGTCTCGCACGATCGCTCCTCCTCACCCCCGAGACATGTGTCGGTGCCGTCGCCCCCGTCGAGCAGATCCGCGCCCGGCCCGCCCTCCAAGCGGTCGTCGGCCCCCTCACCCCGCAGGTAGTCGTCGCCCGCACCACCGCTCGCGATGTCTTCGCCCGTCCCCCCCACGAACGAGTTGTCTTCGGCGTCGCCCGTGAACACGTCGTCCTTGAAAGTGCCCCGAGCGGCCTCGAACCCGAACAGCGAGTCGACGCCCTCGCCGACGGCTCGGTTGGCCTGGAGGTCGATGTGGACACCCCCGCCATTCGGGTCGCCGGTCAGATATCCCGCGGTGTCGATGCCCTCGTCCCCGCGCAGCTCGTCGTCTCCGGACGAGCCTGCGATGACGTCGTCCCCCTCCCGTCCGTTGACGACGTCCGCGCCGGCTCCCGCATAGAGGCCGTTATCGGCGGCGTTCCCCGAGATCGTGTCCCCGAGGTCGGAACCGACGACCGATTCGATGCTGAGAAGACGGTCGGTTCCTTCGCCGGCCGCGGTCCCGGCCGCGAGGTCGACAGACACCCCGCTGGGCGATTCCGCGAACCATGCATGATCGTGGTCGGGCCCCCCATTCAGCGTGTCGTTGCCCTCCGAGCTGATGAGCAGGTCGGGCCCGGCCCCGCCCGTAAGCGTGTCGTCGCCCGGCCCCGCGCACACGAAGTCCTCGCCACCGAGCCCGATCAGAACGTCGTCCCCGCCGAAACCTACGAAGATGTCGTCCCCCTGTGTGCCGCGCAGCCGGTCGTCGCGCTCGGTCCCGGTCACTGTGCCCTCGTGACCGCCGCATCGCCCGTCGAGTGGCTCGGCTGGCGGCTCCCGCGGGTCTGCGACGGGAACGTCGTCGTCCTTCGTGTTGCCTTCTACGCCCGGTGGTGGTTGCGCGCCGATGGGGTTGTCACGCCCCTCGGGTCGTTTGCCCCCGACGGTGATCCGCTGAGTGTCGCGAACCCGCTCCTGCGCGTCGCGAACGTTGTCCTTGAGCTCCTCGATGTCCCGCTCTCGCTCGCGCTCCTCTTGGTTGGGGCTCTTAGCGGGCTTCGGCTCGCGACGATCGGGAGTCGAGTCCGACAGTGCCGCGCCTCCGACGACTCCGAGAGCGACGACGCTCAGGGCGACGGT
>DATBND010000169.1:0-2342 GCA_036554505.1 Actinomycetota bacterium
CAGCACGCCTCCGATTATCGCGACACCTCCGGCCAGCCACAGGGTTATCCGGCTCCCCGGCAACAGGATCGTGCCGAAGCCCAGATGGAGCGAGTGATCACCCACCGCGCTCGCGAGGAAGGGAAACAGCCCCAGGCCCACGAGCGTCCCGATCCGGATCACCGTATAGGCCGCGCTGAACGTCCGGCCTCGCATGTCGTCGGTGACGGTCTCGTGAATGAGCGAGTAGCCCGTGGAGTACGCCGTGCCCCCGAAGAACCCGAGCGCGCTTGCGATGGGGATCGCAGGCGTGAGCTCCTCCATGCTTGCGAGAGCGATCAACCCGGCACCGAGCAAGAGCAGGCTCGACGAGAAGAGGACGTCCTTCTGGATCGTCCTGGCGAGAAGGCTCGACGCGAGCAGCCCGATGATCATTCCGGTCGCGAGGAAGCCGATGAGGAAGGCAAAGCCGCGTTCCCCGCCCCCGAGGACGGTCGAGACGAACTCGACACCTAGTGAGAAGACGGCACCGGCCGCGGTGAACGTCAGGGCAATGCCGATCAGCCACGGCCTGACCTGCCTGTCGTCGCGCACGAACTTCAGTCCTTCGAAGAGATCGCGTTTCGCCTGCATGAAATCGAGCCGTCCTCGCCGGGTGGAAGTAGTGATCGTCAGCCTCGAGATCATCAGGGCGGAGAACGCGAACGTCAGTGAGTCGACCCACAGGGCGAGTGCCTCCTGGCTGCTGTCGAGGCCCGACATGACCGGCACGTGCGTCGCCAGATACGCGCCGAAGGTCGTGAGCGCGGCGAACACGATGGACGCGAGCGGCCACGGCGCGTAGATGGCGAGGAGCGACAGCGAGTTGGCGTGTGTCAGATGCTCCACGGGCACGAAGTTCGGCAGCGACGCATCCTTGGCCGGGCCCCACACGAGCGTCAGGCTCTCCAATATCACCGACGCAACCAAGAGGTACGCGAGATTCGGGACGAACGGAAGCGTGAAGATGATGAGCGCGCGAAGGACGTCCGCGATGACCATCGTCTTCTTGCGATCGAAGCGATCGGCGATCACGCCGGCGGCCGGGCCCACCAGGAACCCCGGAAGAACACGCGCGGTCATCACCGCGCCGACACCGGTGGTCCCGCCGAGCCGCTGAGCGAAGACGGCGATCGCGATCACACCGGTCCAGTCTCCGAGGCTCGAGATCGCCTGAGCGGAGAAGAACCGGCGGAAGTCCTTGTTGTGTCGAAGCAGGGACCAATAGCTGACGTCTTTCTGGTCCGGCTCGACCGCGCGGAGGATCGGACGCTCCGATGCGGGTTGGATCGACGCCTCCTCAGGTAAGCGACTCGAGCGTCAATCCTAGGGCGCCGGCACGGATCGGCCGTCGCGTCGGACGGAGCCGAGCGTCCTAGGAGGCGGCTGCCTTCGCCTTCTTCTTGATGTACTTGCAGTCCGGATAGTTGGAGCACCCGACGAACGGGCCGAACCTTCCCCGCTTCTCGACGAGCGGCGAGCCGCACTCGGGACAATCCTCACCGACCTCTTTGGGCGGCTCCTTCTTTATGTACTTGCACTCGGGGTAGTTCGAGCACCCGACGAACGGGCCGAAGCGCCCGCTCTTCGCCACGAGCTCGTTCCCGCAGTTCGGGCATTTCTCACCCGTGCCCTCGGGCTCGGGCAGGGGGTCACCGTTCTCGTCGAGCTGCTGCGACCACTTGCACTCCGGCCACCCGGAGCACGAGAGGAACCACAGGCCGTGCTTACCGAACTTCTTGACCACGGGCCGGCCGCAATCGGGACACGTCATGTCGGTCGGGCGCTCGGGCCGGCTCATCTTGTCGGCCTGCTCGGTGACGTGCTCGGTGAACGAATTCAAGAACGTGCACACCAGCGGTGACATCTCGCGCTCGCCCTCGGCGATCTGGTCGAGGTCCTCCTCCATCCGCGCGGTGAACTCGAGGTCGACGACCTCTGTGAAGTGGGTCTCGAGCAACTCCGTGACGACTTCGCCTCGCGGGGTCGGGGTCAGCCGCCTGCTTTCCGTCTTCACGTACTCCCGATCGTTCAGGGTCTTGATCGTGGGCGAATAGGTAGACGGTCGGCCGATGCCGACGCGCTCCATCTCGCGGACGAGCGTCGCCTCGGTGTAGCGCGGTGGAGGCTGCGTGAAATGCTGCGCCGGCTCGAGCGAGCGAAGGTCGAGGACGTCGCCCTCGGCGAGGTCCGGCAACAGGCCCTCGGCCTCTTCCGGCTCGTCGTCGGACGACTCCAAGTACACGCGCATGAACCCGTCGAACTTGATGACCTGGCCCGTCGCGCGGAACGTGGTGTCGTTGGACTCGATGTCGACCGAGGTC
>DATBND010000227.1:0-2036 GCA_036554505.1 Actinomycetota bacterium
GTAGACGAGCGCGTCCGGCCAGCGCCGCACGAGCGTCCCGGCGGCCCCCGCGTGGTCGAGGTGGATGTGGGTGACGAGGATGCGATCGAGCGTCTCGACGCCGGCCGCGTCCAGCCCCGCAAGCACGTGCTCGACCGAGGACTTCGGGCCGGTCTCGACGAGCGTGGTGGAGCCGTCGTCGCCGCGCACAAGGAACGCTGCGGTGATCCCGTCGCCCCGGTGCATCTTCGTGTCGATGATCGTCGTCGTGGTCACGGTCTCCGCTCGATCCGGCCGCGCGTCTGCCGCACTCTCCTGGGTTTACGTTGTCGCCGGATGATAAATGACCCCGCCTCGAGGACCGGCGGGACGCGCTCGCGGCCCCCGGCGGTCCTCATCGTCAATCCCAATGCGGGCCGCATCGGGGACGCCGACCGGGCCGACGTCATCCGCGCCTTGCGGTCTCGCTTCGAGCTCGACGCTTACGCGACGACCGCGCGCGACACGGGGATCGTGCTCGCGGCGGATGCAGCCGGGGCGGGGGCGGAGCTGGTCATCGCGTTCGGAGGCGACGGCCACGTCAACGAGGTCGCCAACGGCCTCGCCAAGACCTCGAGCGCGCTCGGCGTGATCCCCGGCGGCACGATGAACGTGTTCGCCCGCGCCCTCGAGGTCCCGCTCGATCCGTTCGCCGCAATCGACCATCTCCAGGCGGTGCTGGAGCGTCCCGCCCGGACGGTCCCGCTGGGCAAGATGGACGAGCGTTACTTCACGTTCTCGGCCGGCTGCGGGTTCGACGCGGAGGCGGCCGAACGCGTCGAGCGTTACGTCCCCGCCAAGAGGCGGTTCGGCGAGCTCTTCTTCTATTGGAGCGCGTTCCGGGTGCTCGCGGGCTCGTATCGTCATCGCGCTCCCACGATGCTCCTCAAGGGAGAGTTCGGCGAGGTCCCGGTGTCGATGGCGATCGCGTCGAACGCGGGCCCCTACGCGTACCTGGCCGGGATGGAGATAAAGCTGGCGCCGGAGGTCTCGCTGATGGGGGGGATCGACGTGTTCGCCTTGAAGACGATGAGGATCGAGGCGCTGCCGCAGTACGCGTGGCGTTCGGTGGTGTCGAAGGACTTCGTGAATCACCCGGACTGCTTCTATCGCAGCGACCTCGAGAGCTTCGAGCTCCATTCGGAAGGTCCCTTCGCGCGTCACGTCGACGGTGAGCCGCTCGCCCCCGCCCATTCGGCGCGCTTCGCGATCGAGCCCGAGGCGTTGCGAGTGCGCGCGTGAGCGTCCTGCTGATCGGCGGCGGGGCGCTCACGTCCGCCGTGATAGAGCGACTGGTTGGCGCGGGCGACGAGGTCCGGGTAATCGAGCCCGACCCCGCGCGGGGCGAAGGACTGCGCGCGCTGGGAGCGTTCGTCGCGCTGGGCTCGCCCGACGATTTCGACCTCGTCGAGCGCGCCGCGCAGAACGTGCGCACGATCGTGGTGCTCGTGGACCTCGACCTGGAGCCCGTCGTGCGCGGGGCGAGCGCGGCGCGCGTCGATCGCGTGGTGGTAGTCGGTGGATCATCCGCGACGCCCGGCCCCCTGGAAGAAGCAGCCATCGACTACGTCGTCCTGCGCGTTCCGCCGCCGCGCCTGTTGCGCGGACCGCGCGTGTCCGAGGAGGCCGTCGCCGAAGCCATCGACGCGGCGGACGACATGGCCGGCGACCCGCGGCTCGTCGTCGACCTGGGGACCGCAGAGGGATGGCGCTCTCTCGGCCTCGCGCCGCCGGAGCCGTAGAACGAGCCCCTAGACCGGCACCCCGAGGTAGGCCTTGCGGATGTCGGAGTGGTCGAGGATGTCGTCGCCGTGGCCGGTGTAGACGATGGCCCCCTTCTCCATGACGAAGACGCGGTCCGCGATGGCGAGCACGCCGGCGTTCTGCTCGACCATGAACACGGTCGTGCCGTCCCCGTTGATCCGCTTGACGACCTCGAACACCGTCTCGGTGAGCTTCGGCGAGAGACCGAGTGACGATTCGTCGATCAGCAACACCTTGGGGCGGCCCATCAAGCC
>DATBND010000269.1:0-2098 GCA_036554505.1 Actinomycetota bacterium
GTTGTCCGTGAATCTGAATCGACGCAGGAAGACGTCACCGTGGTTGAAGATGCCGCCGCCAGACTCCTCGGCCGTGTTGTCGGAGATCGTCGAACTGATCCCTGTCATGTCGACCCCGGTGAAGATCCCTCCTCCGGTGCCCGACGCGTAGTTGTCGGCTACCGTCGAGCCGTTGAGCTCGAGACCGCTCCAGTTCGCCACTCCGCCACCGACGGCGGCTTCGTTGTCCGAGATCGTCGAGCTCCTGATCAAGGCCGGGCCGAAACTTGTGATGCCTCCCCCCTGGAACCCGGCGGCGCGATTGCTTGACACCGTCGTGTCGGTGAGCCTGAGGGTGACGCCGATGTTCGGGTCCGTGGAGCCGTCGAAGATGCCCCCGCCGTCTCCGAAGGCGACGTTGTGTGCGATCCGCGTGGAATTGGTCGCGGTCACCCGTGCGTCGATCATGAAGATCCCGCCCCCGCGAAATGTGCCGGTCCCCGTCCTCGGGTTAGCGGCCTGGTTGTGAGCGACGATGGAGCTTGCGATCTGCACGGTGGCGACGCCGCCGTCGTGGAAGGCGCCGTCGACGAAGATCCCGCCGCCCGACGGCGCGCTGTTGTCCGCCACCCTCGACTTCGTCAGAGTGAAGTTGGTCGTCGTGGAGATCCCGCCGCCGGCCTCCTCCGAATCGTTGTCCGTCACGACCGAATCCGTGATCGTGAGAGAGGAGTCGTTGTAGATGGCCCCGCCGCTCTCGACGGAGTGGTTGTCGGTAAGGATCGACCCGTTCGCGATCCGGAGATCGCCGAGGTTCACGAATCCGCCGCGCCGGCCGCGATTGTCGGAGACGGTCGAGTCGTCGAAGGTTGCCGGCCCGTCTCGGTTGAACATGCCTCCGACTCCGCTCTCGGAGTTGTTGTCCGACAGCCTGGACGCCGTCACGGTCACGGAGCCTCCATCGTTGGCGATACCGCCGGCGGTAACGGCGGCCGTGTTGTCCGAGATCGTCGAGGAGTCCGAGATCACGAGCGTTGCCCTTCCTCCATTGTTGAAGATCCCGCCGCCCGTTCCAGTGGCATCGCAGTAGCGCACGTTCGAGTTGACCAGCTCGACAGTGCCGCCACGGTTGACGATCCCCGCCCCGTTTCTCCCGATGCTGTGCATGACGTTCGAATTCACGAGCCGGAGTGTGCCGCGGTTGTTGTAGATGCCCCCGGCGTCGTTCGCAGCGGGCCCCCCGTGTGCAACCGTGACTTGGCGAAGCGTCAGTCGTGCCCCCGGCGAGACCGTGAAGGGCCGGACGGCTCCGCCGCCGTCGATGGTCGCTCCATGGCCGTCGATCTCCACCAAGGTCCCTCCGTCGGGGAGGATCGTGAGGGTGCTCGAGAGGTCATAGCGACAGCCCGGCGTGAGGGTGATCACATCCGGCACACCACTCGTGTTGGCGTTCGCCACGGCGTTCGGAAGGGTGGTCGCGCCCGCCCCCGGACAACCGACTTGGATGGTGTTCTGGGCTGCCGCAGGCGCCGGCAGGATCGCGAGCGCCAGAGTCATTACGGCGACCAACGAGATCGACTGCGCGAGCCGCGGTCTGTGCATGTCCACCTCTCCCCACTTGCTCGAGTTGCTTCTAGCCAGTAGGTGACTGCGCAACGGCGAAGTCAACCGGGTTGCAGCAGATCGTCGGGATGCTCGAGATCTCTCCCAGACGAATCGCCGTATAGCGGCCTATTTCAAACGAGTGACGGAGGCGTCACGGAACAAGAGATGAGTTGTCGGCGCGATTGGCGAGCTCGACGAGGGCGGGGAGCCCGATCAGCACGAACAAAGTCGCGGCAAGCCATAGGTTCGCGGCGCGGCGCCGGCGCTTGGCCTTGCGCGCGTACGCCGGGTCGGGCTCGAAGCCGGTCACGTCGGCGACCGTGAGCGGCCGGATCGTCGTCCATTCCCGGAGCGCGGCCTCGGCCGCCGCGGGATCCTTCGTCTTGATCAAGAGGCCGCGAACCTCGCGTCCGTGAACCGGCACGTGCACGGGGCCCTTCGTAGCGAACGGGCGCGTCCCGCGCCGGACCGAGCGCATGCGTAGGGGCTCGTTGAACACGAACGCCACGTTGGG
>DATBND010000281.1:0-6717 GCA_036554505.1 Actinomycetota bacterium
GCCCGCTCGAGCGGCGGCGTCCACCTCTTCGCGGATCTCGCCGGCGTCCTCCGGTCGCTCGCAATAGGCGTAGTTCGCTTTCCGCTCGAAGTCACAATCGATGCCGTAACGGTCGACCAGGGCGGCGATCCGCGCGAGGCCTGCCTCGTTCGCCTCGGCATACCCGCGCGCCGTGTCCGCGCCGTGAGCGCTCTCGAGCGACGCGTAGATCAGGCCGTGTCCGGAGGTGACCTTCGCGGTGGTGTGCGCTGTCACCCCGGCGACGACGCGGTCCATCTCGATCAGCGCGACGTCTCGCCCGGCCTCCTGCAAGAGCACGGCCGCGGTGATCCCCACCAAGCCCGCGCCCACGACGCAGACGTCGGCATCGATCCCGCCCTGCAACGCCGGAAACGAGGGGGCGCTCGTGGACTCGACCCAGTACGAACCCTTAGTGGTGGCCCTGTCCGCGCCCACGTAAGACCTCCCTCGACGATGTCCGACGATAGTAGTCGTGGCCACCACCGGCCAAGGACGCCCGTCTACGGGCGGACTATCGTTGGATCGATGAGCGTCGACGGCGTATTCGCCGAACTGTCCGCGTTGCTCGGCGAGAGGTTCACAGTGGCCCGCGCCGCGCGCGACGAGCACGGCCGCGACGAATCACCACTGCCCCCCGCGCCCCCGGACGCCGTCGTCTGGCCCGAGTCGACCGACGAGGTGGCGGCCGTGGTGGCGATCTGCGCGCGTGCTCGGCTTCCGATCATCCCGTTCGGCGCAGGGACGTCGTTGGAGGGAAACGTCCTTGCGACCTCGGGCGGCGTGTCGATCGACCTCACGCGGATGAACGCGATCGTGCGCGTCGGAGTACTCGACCTGGACGTGACCGTAGAGGCGGGCGTCACGCGCAACGAGCTGAACGAACGGCTGGCCCGCGACGGTCTCTTCTTTCCAGTCGATCCTGGCGCTAACGCAACCATCGGCGGCATGGCCGCGACGGGCGCATCGGGCACGACGACGGTTCGTTACGGAGCGATGCGAGAGAACGTGCTCGGCTTGAAAGTGGTTCTCGCCGACGGCCGCGTCGTGACGACGTCGCGGCGCGCCCGCAAGTCTTCGGCGGGCTACGACCTCACGCGGCTCTTCGTCGGGTCCGAGGGCACGCTCGGCATCATCACCGAGGTGACGCTGCGAGTGCACGGCCTGCCCGAGGCGATCGCCGGCGCGGTGTGCCACTTCCCCGACGTGAATGCTGCCGTCCGCACCGCGATCGCGACGTTGCAGACGGGCGTGCCCGTGGCTCGCGTCGAGTTCGTGGACGAGCTCGGCATCAAGGCCATCAACGAGCACACCGGCCTGTCCTATCCGGTGGCACCGTTGCTGCTTCTCGAGTTCCACGGATCACCGGCGGGCGTCGCCGAGCAGGCGGATGCCGTCGGACAGATCGCCGCGGATCATGGCGCCGTCGATTACCGGACGGCCGTCGAGCCCGCCGAGAGGAGCGCGCTGTGGCGCGCCCGGCACGACTCCTTCTATGCGTCGCTCGCGCTGCGCCCGGGAAGCAAAGCCGTCACCACCGACGTGTGTGTGCCGATCTCGAGCCTCGCCGAGTGCATCCTCGCCACGCGGGACGACGTCGATGCCTCGGGGTTGACCTCGACGATGGTCGGTCATGTCGGCGACGGCAACTTCCACGTGATGTTGCTCGTCGACCCGGAGGACCCCGCCGAGATAGAGCGCGCCGAGCAGCTGAACGCACGGCTCGTCGAGCGCGCCCTCGCGATGGACGGCACCTGCACGGGGGAGCACGGAATCGGCCTGCACAAGCTCGCCTTCCTTCCGCAGGAGCTGCCGGAGGGCGTCCGCGTGATGCACGACCTGAAGAACGCATTGGATCCCCACAACTTGATGAACCCGGGCAAGGTGCTCGTTGCGAGCCACGGCGCGCTTGGGCCGGGTCGGGAATCCCGAGCATGACGGCACGGTTTGCGCTTGTGACGGCCGGAGCGGGAGGCGCACGATGGCAGAGAACATGAAGCTCGAGGGTGTCCACCACGTGACGGCGATCACGGCCGACGCGCCCCAGAACGTCGACTTCTACGCAGGCGTCCTCGGGCTCCGCCTTGTGAAGAAGACCGTCAATCAGGACGACCCGACCGTGTATCACCTCTTCTACGCAGACGAGCGCGGGAGCGCGGGCTCCGACATCACGTTCTTCGAGTATCCAGGCGTTCCGCAAGGTCGCGCCGGGGACGGCATGGTGCATCGCGTTGTCTTTCGCGTACAGTCGCGCGCGGCCCTCGACTTCTGGCAGCAACGGCTGGAGCGCGAAGGCGTTGCGGTCGAGCGTTCCGAAGACTCCGTCCTCTTCCCGGACCCCGAAGGCCTCGATCTCGAGCTGGCCGTCGACACCTCGGGAGACGAACCGCTGCGCGCCGAGCATGCCGAGATCCCCATCGAGCATGCGATCGGGGGTTTCGACGGAGTGCGCGCGTACTCGAGCATGCCCGAGGCGAGCGCCGACCTCTTCGAGAACACGTTGAGCTTCACGCCCGACGGGAACCACTCGTGGTCCGTGCGCGGCAGCCGGCGGGGCGGGTTCTACCGATTCGACACACCGCCCGGTCAGCGTCCACTCAGCGGCGCAGGAACCGTGCATCACGTCGCGTGGGCCTCGCCGATGGACGATCACGACGACTGGCGGGCGCGCGTCGCCGCGGCCGGTGCGTCTCCGACGCCTGTCATCGATCGCTTCTACTTCCGTTCGATCTACTTCCGGGAGCCGTCCGGTGTGCTCTTCGAGATCGCAACCCTGGGCCCGGGTTTCACGGCCGACGAGGATCTCGAGACCCTCGGCGAGGCGTTGTCGCTGCCGCCCGACTACGAGCACCTGCGCGATCAGCTAAGGGACGTTCTGACCCCTCTGCCCGACCCACGGGCGCGCAGCCGCGCCGGCTCGTAGCGCCTAGACCGTTCGGTCGACGCGGAAGATCTGCCCGGAGTAGTCGGCCACGTACATCACGCCCGACGGGTCGAACGCCAGGTCCAAAGGCGTATCGATGTCGAGGAAGACGCTCTGCGACTCGACCTTTCGCCCGGTCTCGTCTAGCTGGACGCGCACGACGTTGTGGCCGGCGGGCGGCCCGAAGAGGCTCCCCCATTGGGCGACGAACAGGTCGTTCACGTACTCCTCACCCCATCGATCGCTCGTCTGGAACGCGAGCCCGTCCGACGACGTGTGCAGCCCGAACGACGAGACGGGGCGCGTGACCTTCTTCTTGCGACAGGGGCCGAACTTGTCGATCACGTCCGGGTTCGGGTTCTGGAACGGGCGGAGATCCCCCTTCTCGGCGAGATTGAACATGCACGACGGGAAGCCGAAGTGGTCGACGCGCCGGTCGTCGACATCGGTCAGGTGCAGCGTGTCGTCGGAGTCGGCGAGATCGGGGTCCGCAGGGTTCTCTCCCGTCGACCCCTGGCGCGCGTCGTCCATGCCGTTCATGGGCACGAAAAGCTTGCTGCCGTCGACCGGCGAGAACGCCAGGTCGTAGACATTGCGCCAGCCGCGTGCCACGAGCGTTTGGCGTCGCGGTAGCTGCGGCAATGACGCCTTCTTCGCACCCGGCTGGATACGGATGACCGACCCCGACCACGGTACGACCTCCGACTCGCCCCCCTCGACACCGTCATCCGTGGAGTTGCCGTTCGCTATGTACAGCATCCCCTCTGGTCCGAAGGCGAGCCCATTCGTGTTGTGCCGCCCGTTCGGGATGTCCTTCACCATGACGTACTTCTTGTCCGCGATGCCGTCCTCGTCGGTGTCCATGACGCGCCACACGCGACCGTAAGAGCGAAACCCGAACGGGCCCTCGCGCGCCGCTTCGGCATCGGCGACGTAGACGCTGCCGTCCTCACCCGCGAGGACGCCGAGCGGGTTACGGAACCCGTCGGCGTAGACCACCGGCTGAGATCCGACCCCCGCAACGTCGTCGATCGCAAGGAGCGTTCCTGCCGTGTTGTCGACGACGTACAACCGGTGACCTTCGGCATCGGCGCGCGTGTCGGGGCCCCACGCGAGACTCGACGGAGTTCCTCCCGTCGCGACGTACGGCGTGACCTGAAAACCGGGCTCTGGCAGGCGCGTCGCGGACGACCGAACGTGTGAGGTCGCAGCGAGGACGACGGCAGCCACGAGAAGCGCCCCCTTGACGGGACGCAGCCGGTTCATCTGACGACCAGAGTGCCCTTCATGTTGGGGTGGAGCGAGCAGAAGAACTCGTACTGAGTGCCCGACTTCAACAGGTCGACGCCTTCGACCTCGGTCGTCTCGCCGGCGCTGATCGTCTGGGACCAGAACACCGGACACTTCCCCTTGTCGTAAGCGCTGCACCACTTTGCCTTCTTCGCAAGCTTCTTCGAGAGGAACGCGCTCGACGCCACGAAGTTGTGCGGGGCGACGTCGAAGTTCGCGAACGTGATCGGCTCGCCCGGAGCCGACACCACGACGGGCGTGACGAACCCGGCGGCGAAGCCACCCGGCCCGGCCGCGGCCGCGGCCGAGGAGGCCGGCGAAGCCAGCGCCCCTACCAGGGCGAACGCGCACAGGCCCACGAGCAGACGTCGCATGTGGTGACTATTCGCCCTTGCTCTGTCCGATCCTGCGACGCCGCTCTCGTCGAGACGAATCGCGGGGGTGCTCCTGCGACGCCGCGGCAGGGGGTGGGGGCGCGACACGGCGAGGGGCACTAGCCTGGGCCGATGCCCGATCGAACGCAACTCGCCGAGAAGGCCGCCGCGCTGGCTGCGCTCCACGTGCCCGGCGACCCCGTCGTGCTGCCCAATGCCTGGGACGTGACGAGCGCCCGGGCGTTCGTCAAGGAGGGCTTCCCGGCGATCGCGACCTCGAGCAGCGCGGTCGCCCGTTCGCTGGGATTCCAGGACGGCGAGGACACGCCACCCGACGAGATGTTCGCCGCGATCGCTCGGATGACGGGCGCGGTAGACGTGCCGGTCACCGCGGACATCGAACGCGGCTACGGCCTCGAGCCGGAGGAGATCGTCGCGCGTCTGCTGGACGCCGGCGCGGTCGGGTGCAACCTCGAGGACTCCCATCCACCGACCGGCGAGGCGATTGCAAAGGACACGCAGGCCGAGTGGCTCGGGCGCGTTCGCGCCGCCGCGAGCTCGGCTGGAGTCGACGTCGTGCTCAACGCGCGCGTCGACGTCTTCCTGAAGGAGTGGGGGGCCCCGGACGAGCGCCTTGCCGATGCGATCGCGAGAGGGACGGCTTACTTCGAGGCCGGCGCGACGTGCGTCTACCCGTTCGGCCTACCCTCGCCTTCGGAGATAGAGGAGTACGTGCGTGCGGTGAACGGTCCGATAAACGCCGTCTTTCTCCCGGACGGGCCGCCGCTGTCCGATCTCGCCGCGGCCGGAGTCGCGCGCGTCACGTTCGGCGGTGGGCTTCACATCGCGATGCAGCATCTGCTCAGGCAAGCGGCCGCGCGCATCCGCGCCGGTGGGAGTCCCTACGAAGAGCTGTAGGCGCTCGTCGCGCCCGACCGGTCCGTCGAGCCCTTGTAACCCTCGCTAGCCGAACACGTTCGACACGCCGATGACGATCAAGGGCGTGAGGAACAGACCGCCCACGAACGCGGCGAGCCGGGGCTTCGACTTCACCACTCGTCTCTGGAATCCCCAGATCCCGCTCCGAAGCTGCGGGTAGAAGAGGGCAAGCAGGAGGACGCTGATGATCGTCGTGCCGATGATCCCCGCCAGGACGATTCGAACCGCCGCGTCCGAGTGCAGCGCCAGTCCCGCGAGCAACGTGTCGCCGAGTGTCGTGATGTTCGCGCCCATGATGTACGGGATGATGTCCTCTCGCTTGACGTACTTCTTCGCGACGAGCGGCACGAGGACGGTCAGCGCGACCGACACCGACATCGTCACGAGCGCTACCAGGCATCCGAGCCCGAACATCGGCCATTTCCGTTTCAGCCACTGAACTCGGCGCGCGCCGAGCGTCTCCTCGTTGAGCTCCGGCATGACCGCGTCGATGAGCTTGAACGAGAACAGCAGCACTCCGAGACCCAACCCGAACACGAGGAGCTCGTGGACGTCCTCGAGGCGCGCGAGCAACCCTCCGTAAACGAGGTCGATGAGATCGCCGAACTGGTTCGGGAACTCGAGGCTCAGACGGCTGTACGGGCCCCAGTGCAGCAAGCCGAGGCCGAGAGCCGCGGCCGGGATGTAGATGACCGCCGTCGTGCTGAGCGCCATCACCGCGGTCGATACGGGTTTCAGCCGCTCGCCCGATCCGCCACGCAGCGCGTAGACCGCTGCGACGACCAGCACTACGAACGCGGCGCCGAGACGCGAGCCGGTCAGCATCGTGAACCCCTGCGTCTCCGAGATGGCGCCCCCTGCCACGAGCGCCAGTGCGGTCGCCGCGATGGGAGAGCCCGACAGCACGAACAACGCGCCCAGCCAACCGAGGCCAAGGGTCGAGCCCGCGTTGCGGACGAGGATGCCGTCCTCGTTCAGCACGTCGAGCGCTTGGGCGCCCGTCTTGAGCAGCTGCAGGGCACCCACGAAGAAGAAGAGCGCGGCTGCGATCCGAAGCGTCCACCACAGAAACGCAAGGCTTCGAGCGGCCGGGCGCGGGACGCCCCGCGCGGTCAGGCGCGCGGATACGGTCTGGGCCCCGAGCGCGACTCCCGGCGTCGGGTGGCCACGCTC
>DATBND010000298.1:0-1747 GCA_036554505.1 Actinomycetota bacterium
ACGTCCTGCGCGACGTCGCCGCGAGCGTGGTCCCGCCGGCGCGGCTCAACCGCGTCGTGGCGGAGTTCAGGCTCTCCGACTTCCCCGCGACGAGAGAGGTGGTCGACACCGGTCGCTGGGTGGAGATCGCCGTTTCCAACACGTCGGACGATGCCAGCGAGCGAACGCTGCTCAGCCAGGTCGGTTTCGCGCGGCTCCTGATGTGCCGGCTATGGATCGACGAGCACACCGTCGGCACGGTCGAGGCGTACCGGACCGAGGACCGCCCGTTCAACTGTGAGGACGCCGGCCAGATCGCGTTGCTCGGGACGTTTGCCGCCAACGCGTTCGCGAAGATCAAGATGGCCGAGAAGCTCGAGAGCCACTACACGATGACGCTCGAGGCTCTGGCGTCGGCGCTGGAGGCGAAGGACCCGTACACGCGCGAGCACACGGGCCGTATCCGCGACATGGCGGTCGCGCTCAGCGTCGCGATGAAGATCCCCGCTCAGCAACGCAGAGCCGTGCGCCTCGGCTCGATCCTCCACGACGTCGGCAAGATCGGCATTTCCGATTCGATCCTCCAGAAACCCGGCCCCCTCACAGATCTCGAATGGGAGGTCATGCGCTCGCACCCCGTGGTCGGCGAGCGGATGCTCAAGGGCATCGAGTTCCTCCACGACGCGCTTCCGGTCATCCGCCATCACCACGAGCGTTGGGACGGCAAGGGCTACCCCGACGGTCTCGCGGGCGAGCAGATCCCGCTCGGCGCGCGGATCGTGGCCGTGTGCGACTCGTTCGACGCGATGACGACCAACCGTCCGTACCGTGCGGCGATGACGGCCGAGGCTGCCTGCGAGGAGATCCTCACGTGCGCGGGCACGCAGTTCGATCCCGTCTGTGCGAACCTCTTGGTCGACGCGCTGAAGAAGGTCGGCGTCGACCACCTCGAGGAAAGGTTCGTTCGCTACGCCTCCTGAGCACCCTCCGTACATCGCGGTCGTGGGGGCCGCCGATGCAGATCACGATCTCGCGCAACAGGCCTACGAGGTAGGAGCCGAGCTGGCGCGCGCGGGTGCGATCCTCGTCAACGGGGGCCGCGGGGGAGTCATGGAGGCCGCCGCGAAGGGTGCGTCGGAAGCGGGCGGCACGACCGTCGCGATCCTTCCCGGTGCCGATCGGCGGCGTGCCAACGCCTACTCCGACATCGTCATCCCGACCGACATGGGCGAGGCTCGCAACGTCCTGATCGTTCGCACCGCGGACGCGCTCATCGCGTTAGGCGGGGAGTTCGGGACGCTGTCTGAGATAGCGTTCGCGCTGAAGATCGGCAAACCCGTCGTCAGCTTCGGATCGTGGGACCTCGAGAGGGCGGGTGCCCCCGCGGGCACGTTGATCGTGGCCGACTCGCCGAAGGCTGCGGCCGAGGCTGCGTTACGCGCGAGCGGGCGCGCCGGCTAACCGGCGGGGGCCCAGTCGACCCACTCGAAGTGCATACCGTCCGGGATCAGCCACCGGCCACCCCAGGTGAACCCGGCCCCCTCCATGATCCGGACCAAGCGCCTGTCGAGATCGGGCTTGGAGCCGAACGCGTTCTCGGCCACGTTGACGTCGAACGCGATCCCCCAACTGTGATGTGACAGCCGGCCGCCGGGATTGGAGTCGATGAAGCGCGGGCTGTAGCACCCGCCGAAGTCGTCGGGGTCGAGCGCGTACGCGAGGTTCTCGGCCACCACTTGCCTCATCGCCGCGCGCAGCTGGGGGAATA
>DATBND010000342.1:0-1626 GCA_036554505.1 Actinomycetota bacterium
CTCAAGCCGACGGCCGCCCCGGCATCGAGCTGCTGTGGATCCCGATCGCAATCAGGTTCATGGGGGCACGCCGGAGCGTGCGCGCAGCGCCAGCTCAGCCGCCCCCAGATCAGCTGGCGTCGTGACCTTGAAGTTCTCCGGCGTCGAGGCGACGATCCGCACGGTACCGCCCTGACGCTCGACGAGCCATGCATCGTCGGTGGCGGAACGCAGGACGCTGTCGGGCACGTCCAGCGCGCGCTCGAGCGCCCCCCGGCGAAAGATCTGTGGCGTCTGCACCGCCCATAGCGTCGAGCGGTCGAGCGTGTCGCTGACCATTCCGCCCGCGACCTGCTTGATCGTGTCGGTGACGGGCACCGCCGCGATCGCGCAGTCCCAGTCGCCGGCGGCGAGCTCGTCCAGAGCCGCCTGGAGGAGCGCCGGCGTCACGAGCGGCCGCGCGGCGTCGTGCACGATGACCGGATCGCCGTCCCGCGGCGCGGCCGCAAGGGCTGCACGCACCGACTGCGACCGGTGCTCGCCGCCGGTCACCGCGATGGCGCCATCTGGCGCGTTAGCTATCCCGGGCGGCAGCGCTACGACGATCTGCGTCACGGCCTCGACGGCCCGCAGCGCGTCGATGCTCCACGCGAGCATCGGACGCCCGCCGAGCGTGACGAACGCCTTGGGCCCCCCGGACCCAAGGCGTTCTCCACGTCCAGCAGCTACGACGAGCGCGATCGCTACTTGGCCACCACGCCGGCGCTGTCGGCGAGCAGACCGTCGAGATGCTGCTCGGCGTCGTCCTCGTCCTTGTCGAGCGCGTACATCAGCTCCGATGCAAGGATCTTCTTGGCGCGCGTGAACATCTGCTTCTCGCCGGTCGACAGGCCCTTCTCGTGCTCGCGGATCGCGAGGTTGCGCACGACTTCCGCGAGCTCGTAGATGTCCCCCGTCTTGATCTTGTCGCGGTTGTGCTTGAAGCGACGGTTCCAGTTCTTTGGCATCTCCGACACGTCGTCGGCGAGCACGTTGAGTACCTTCTTGACCGTCTCCTCGTCGATGACGCGGCGCAGCCCCGCGACGCCGGCGTTCTCGCACGGCACCATGACCGTCATGTCGTTGTGCAGGATCTTGATGGTGAGGTACTCGCGCTCCTCGCCAAACATCGTTCGCCGCTCCTTCTTGAGGACCTGCCCGGCGCCATGATGCGGATAAACGACATTGTCACCGAGCTCGAACTCGATGTTCTCGACCGTCCTGGTCTCGAAATCCTCCAGCAGCTGCTCTTCGATGGCTTCGGGAATGGTGTCCTCCTTGTTCTTGAATGCCGGCCCCGGCCGACAGCAAACGGCTACGTCCCCGCCCTGACTCAGGTCTGTAGATAACGATCCACGAGGTTGATTTCCTGCAATCTGCGAAGGCCCTCGCGGATATCCTTCGCTCTGATCTCGCCGACACCGCCGACGGTCTCCAGTTCGGCATCGGTTGCGGCCAGCAGTTCGTCAAGCCCACCGAAGTCGGCCACGATCTGCGCCACGACGAGCTTCGGCAACCTCGGGATGCGCCCGAGGATACGAAAGCCACGTGGTGATACAGGATAGTCCAATGTGTTGAGTTTCCGGTCGTACCCCAACAATTCGGCTA
>DATBND010000344.1:0-3359 GCA_036554505.1 Actinomycetota bacterium
GATCTCTTCGCCGAGGTCGACACGGACGCGCTCGGGCGGCTGTCGGATCACGCGATCGAGCGCGAGTACCGGCGCGGCCAGATCGTCTTCAGCCAGGGGGACGCGGGCGACTCGCTCTTCGTCCTCACCGAGGGAGTGGTGATGGTCGTGTTGTCGGCGGAGACGGGCGACCAAATGGTCCTCACGACGCTGCGGCCCACCGCGACCTTCGGTGAGCTCTCCCTGGTGGACGGCCGGCCGCGCTCGGCCTCGGTGGAGGCCGTCGAGACCTCGAAGGTCATCGTCATCGGGCGCGGCGCGTGGCAGGAGCTGATCGCGGAGGACCGCGCTCTTGCCGACGGCGTAACCCAGTCGCTCGCCGCGATGCTGAGGAGGTTGACCGACCAGGCGTCCGACTTCGTCTTCCTCGACCTGCCGGGGCGCCTGGCCAAGTTCCTCGTGCGCGCGTACGAATCACAGGGCGAGGACCCGGAGCTCGATCTCTATCTGAACCAGACGGACCTCGCGAACGCGGTCGGGGGATCGCGCCAGAGCGTGAACCAGATCCTCGGGCACCTGTCGGGCCGGGGGCTGATCGAGGTCCAGGGCCGGACGATCGTCATCCACGACGCCGAGGCGCTGAAGCGAAGGGCCGGGCTGAGTTAGACTTCCTGCAATTGACAATCGTTTTCATTAAGGATAGACCGGCCGCGTGGACGGTCACGTGTGGGTTCCGGCGCTTGCCGCGGTAGGGGGCATCAGCCTCGTGTCGCTGGTGGGGGCCGTCGGCATGGTGATCAAGCGCGACTTTCTGGCGCGCGCGTTGTTCGTCGTCGTTGCGTTCGCCGCCGGCGCGCTGTTGGGGGATGCCTTCTTCCATCTCGTCCCCGAGATTGCCGAGTCGGCCAGCGGGTTCGACACGCTCGCGTCGAGCGCGTTGCTCGCCGGGGTGCTCGTGCTGTTCGTGCTCGAGAAGGTGCTGCACTGGCACCACGCGCACTTCCCGCGCCCCGAGGTGATGCACCCGGTGGCGGTCACGAACCTGGTCGGGGACGGGCTGCACAACTTCGTCGACGGGGCGATCGTCGCCGGGGCGTTTGCCGTCTCGAACGAGCTGGGCGTCGCGACCGCCGTTGCCGTCGCGCTCCACGAGATCCCGCAGGAGGTGGGGGACTTCGGCATCCTCCTTCACGCCGGCCTGAGCCCAAAGCGAGCGCTGGCCCTCAACTTCGCCAGTGCGGCGATGGCCCTTCTCGGGGCGATCGCGGTCCTTGCGTTCGTCTCGGTCGAGGGCGTCGAGCGCGTCCTCGTGCCGTTCTCGGCCGGCGCGTTCGTCTACATCGCGAGCACCGACCTCCTGCCTGACATGCACAAGGAGCCCGAGACCGGTCGCTCGCTCATCCAGCTCGTCGCATTGATCGCGGGGATCGGTGCGATGGCGGCATTGCTGGCGGTGGAGTAGCGATGGCCGAGCGGACGAGGGGGACCCGGCAACGGGCGGCCATCGAGGGGGCCCTCGAGCGCGAGACGGCGTTCCGGACGGCTCAGGAGCTCCACGCCGTGCTGAGGGACCGGGGGGCGGGAGTCGGCCTGACGACCGTGTACCGCGCGCTTCAGGCGATGGCGGCGGCCGGCGCCCTCGACGTGGTCCGCAACGGCGATGGCGAGGCTATGTACCGCAGGTGCCGGGCCGAGGCCCATCACCACCACATCGTGTGCCGCTCGTGCGGGACGACCGCCGAGCTGTCGGCCACGCCCGTCGAGGCGTGGGTGCGCACCGCGGCGCGCCGCCACGGGTTCTCCGACGTCACGCACACGGCCGAGCTCTTCGGCCTGTGCGCCGATTGCGACTGAGTGGCTCGTGTGTGCGACCCCGGGGCGGGGGGTCGGCTCCTCAGTCTAAGTAGACATAATGAGCATTATGGGATTTAGGCTAGGGGCCGGGAGTGCCGCTTCCGTCCGCTGTCAGTTTCCCTGGGCGCAAATCCTCGCAGACAGAACGGCCGGCCGGTCGAGGTCGCGAGAAATTGTCGGATCAATTCCGGCTGGCGCGCAGCTCGGGCCATTAGAAGGGAACGTGTGAAGTGAGGAGGACTCTTGACCGGAGAACATGAGCTGGAAAGGCTCCGCGAGCGTTACTCAGGTGCCGATTCCCTCAGAGGCCGCGTTAAGGAGATATGGCATCTCCGCCATGGCGACACGCGTAGAACCGTCGTCCTACTGGAGGAGTTCGATGGGGACGCCCTCCCCCGAGTGGTCGTTGCCACCGGCCCGGATTGTGGGATGTTTCCCGACTTCCTCCTCGAGCACCGGGTCCTCATTCTGTCCCGGCCAAGGTTGGTTCAAGACTGGGCGGCTCGCCATGCTTTTATCCAGCTCGTGACCGTCGAAGGTCTCACGGTCGCAGAGGAACGCCGTCTCTGGGGTTGGCGAGAGGCCGCATTGAACCTTCTGCAAGATTCGTCTGTCCGCCTCACTGACCGAGAAGTGGAGTTCTGTCTGGACATGAATGCATGGGGAAAACCTCTTTCGCCCAAGCAAAGGAATTACTTGGACAATCTCTGTGATCGAGCGCGGCGTCATGACAGGAAACCGCACCAGCAGGCTTTGATGCGCGCCAGTGCCTTGGGTCCTAGAAGCGAAACGGTCGTACGGGTGGACGAGGCCTTGCGCACAGCGTTCGAGGAATTGCGCAAGATCTGGTTCGCGGGGAACGGGTCGAACCGATAGCAGTCAGCTAGAGCTGAGTCGTCTTTTGCCGGCGGAGCCTGTCGGACGCGCCCCAGCGGGTGACGTCCCACAGTGCCTCGAAGACGATGCGACGGCTCATCTTCGAGGAACCGGCGACGCGCTCGACGAACGTGATGGGGATCTCGGCGATGCGCCCCCTGGCTCGGAACACCCTTCTCGTCATCTCGATCTGGAAGCCGTAGCCCTCCGACGCGACCGTGGCGAGCTCGATCTTCTGCAGAAAAGCCGTTCGGTAGGCGCGGAAGCCTGCGGTCGCGTCGCGCACCGGCCAACCCATCCACGAGCGCGCATAGAGGTTGCCCCCCGCAGACAGGGCCTTGCGGAACCGTCCCCAGTTCTCGACGCGGCCGCCCGGGACGTAGCGGGAGCCGATCACGAGGTCTGCGTCCTCGAGAGCGTCCAGAAGCTTGGGCACGTCGGCCGGGTCGTGGGAGAGGTCGGCGTCCATCTCGATGACGGCCCGGTAGCCGCGCTCCATCGCCCAACCGAACCCGGCGATGTACGCGGTCCCCAGACCGAGCTTTCCCGGCCGGCGCATGAGATGGATGTCGTGGGGGCCGGCGGCGAGCTCCTCGACGAGGTCCGCGGTGCCGTCGGGCGAACCGTCGTCGACGACCAGCAGGTCGACG
>DATBND010000070.1:0-5403 GCA_036554505.1 Actinomycetota bacterium
AAGACCGCGCTGCTCGAGCGCCAGGACGGACGCGTGCTGAACCAGCTCATCGAGCCCACCTACAACACGTTCGTCGTCGTCATCGACGGGCTTCGCTCCGAGGACGTGACGCCGGAGCTGATGCCCAACCTGACATCGCTGCTCGGGGAGGAGTGCGCCCCCGGCGGCGTGTGCGCTACCGAATACGAGGCGGCGCGCGCAATGATGGTCAGCGAGACCAACAGCAACCACGTGGCGATGATGACCGGCGCGTACGCGGCGAAGTCCGGCATGGTCGCCAACGACACGTTCGATCGCACCGGGGGCGAAGCGATCTCGCTCGACCGCCCGGAGCTCAACCTCGCGGAGACGCTGTTCGACGCGATCGAAAAGCAGAAGCCGTGGCTGGAGACGGCCGCCGTGTTCGGGAAGTACAAGCTGCGCGACCTGTTCGATTGCACCACCAACGACGCCGGCCAGTGCGCTTCCAACTCTGCCAATCCGGAGTCTCGACAGATAAGGCACGTCCGTCCCGACTTCCTTGGCGGGGCGAGCTCGTCGCCCTCCGATCCCGTCAACGACTGCCCGGCCGAGCCGGGCACCGGCTCCGGGTACACCACGAACGCATGCACGATGGATGTCGCGCTCGGTCTCTTGGGGCGCGACGATCCCGACCTGACCTTCATCAACCTGCCGGAAGTAGACGCCATGTCCCACTTGTTCGGTGCGGGCACCCTTCAGGCACAGGCAGCGGTCAGGAGCTCGGACATGGAGCTCGGTCGCTTGATCGACAAGCTTCGGACATCGGGTCGCTGGCAACGTTCTACGGTGATCGTCACGGCGGACCACAACTTCGGAGACACCGCGGTCCCCGGGGACACCGTGCGTCTGGACGAGGCCCTCGCCGGCGCGGGGCCGAGCCCGTTCGCGATCCTCCCTTATGGAGGCAGCGCGTCCGTCTATCTGACCGATCTCGAGAACCTTGGCGGCCCTCTGAGCTCCGACCAGCAAACGACGTTGAAGCAGCTTCGTGAACGAGCCCTCGCTGCAGACGGCGTGACCGAAGCCTTGTACCGCCTTCCCGTAGCGTCCGACGGCGGCACCGCCCATACGCTCGGGGAGGTCCACCCCCGCTGGAATCTCCACCAGACCCCGCGCGTCGGAGAGCTGTTCATCGACGGAGACGAGACGACGACGTTCGCCGCCCGTCAGGACGATCCGGGCCAGCTCATCCTCGGCGAGCACGCGCATGCAAGCGACCGCCACATCCCGTTCTTCGTCTTGAGCGGGGGCACCTATGTGCGCGACGGGACCATACGCGCAAGCGGGCCGGTTGCAGAGGCCGACGACACCGGGGCATTGCCGGAGCAGGCAGAGAACGTCGACGTCGCTCCCACGATCGCGTGGCTGTTGGGCGTCAAGCCGCCCGCGCAGAACCAGGGCAGGATCTCGGAGGAGGCATTTCTCGAACATCCGCGCAAGGCCGAGGCCGCGGGTGAGATCACCGAGCCCGTCGTGAACAGAGCGGCGATCTTCATCTACGACCAGAACAACTCGATAACGCTTCACTGTCTCGTGGATGCTTCGACGTGCGGCGATCCGGTGCCGCCCGAGGCGGAAGACCCGGATTTCGTACCCACGCTGCGTTCGTTGGCGGCGGACGGATTGTTCACGGTCTTCGGCTCGGTCTCGGCCTGGCCCAGCGTCACGTTTCCCAATCACAACACCGTCGGCAGCGGGGCCTATCCAGGGCACCACGGGATCCCGAACAATCGCTTCTACGTTCGTGAGACGAAAGAGCTCGAAGCGCCGATCGATCCCCAGGATCCGAGAAACCCGCTCTACCAAGGGACCTCGGAGCACTTGTTCGACGACATCGAGACGTTGCACGAAGCGGTGCATCGCAGCTTCGGCGACTGGACGGAGACCGACGGCCCCACATCCGACAAGGCGTACACGGCATCGGTGAACGAACCGTCGTCGCGTGGCGCCGACTACACGACTCTGGAGACGACGGCTTCCTTCCCCAACCCGGCCGCGTACGTCGGCACGGCGAATCCGAGCGAGCTCGCTCAGGACACGACTCAGGGCTGCGCCCAGTCGGACGAGGGCTATACGACCGAGAGCGAGCTCGACCACGTCGGTCAGACGCAGGCGCGGCGCCTCTTCGAGGACACCGCGCAGCACCCGCTGCCCAAGTACTTCATCAACAACTTCACTCTCCCCGATGGCTCCGGGCACCACTTCGGGGTGCACACCACGTGTCAGATCGCGTCGTATCGGGACTCCGACCGGAGGCTCGCGCGCATCCTCGACGCGATGGGCTCGGCGGGTGTCCTCGGCGAGACGCTCATCGTCGTCACCGGGGACCACGGCTCGGAGAACCAGGATCTCGAGCGACGCGGGCTGCCGTCGGACTTCGAGACGGTTTTGAACGACGCCGGTATCGCTCACGTCATGGCCGACTGGCAGGTGTATCTGCTGACGACCGACGTGAAATCGTCGGCCAAGTCCTACGTGCGCGGCCGCGAGGCAACTGCCACGTTCACCGTCACCGACGACGACACCGGCGACCCGATAGCCGGCGCTCGAGTGACGGTAAAGGGGACGACGGCCGAGGTCACCGGCGAGACCGCGGACGACGGGACGGTCGCGCTCACCTTCACGCCGAACAAGCCCGTGGTCGTCGTCACGGTCACCCAGGCGGACTTCAATTCGACGACGAGGAAGTACAGGGCCAAGAAGGGGGCCGGCTAAGGCCTTCCTGCAGAAACCTCGGCGTCCGCTAACACAGGTACATCGGACTCTTCAGCAGGAAAGGATCCATCACCGGCTGTTGATCTGCGGCAATCGCAACGAGCCGGAGCAGTCGTAGAAAACCCTCGCAGGCACGTTTGAACTCACGGCGCGCCCAATGAGCGACCTCCTCCTGGGGCGATCCCATTTCCAGCGCCTCGACCACGGCTCGCATGATCGCGATCGGCTCGGCGTTCATCGTCCGCTGCAGCGAGATCGCTTCCGAGAACGTCAGAAGCCCCCGACGACGGAGGCGTGCGAACTCGTTGTATGAAATCGTGAGCATGTCCACGGACTGCATCACTGTGCGATAACAGTCCGCAACTGTGGGATGTTGGAATTGCCATGCGTAGTCGTAGTACTTCCCGTGGAGCTGCCCCGATCCTTGCATCCGGATTTCCAGCTCTGTTCCGGAATACACCCGCAACGCAGTAGCCAGGGCTGTGACCTCGACACATCCCACTGTCTCGAGGAAATCGAGATTGTGTTTGATCTCATCGATGCTCGTGTCCGGGCGGTACATGATGAACCCTGCACTGGGAAAGATCTCGAGATCCTTGAGGACCTCGAGCGCGGCGATGCTCTGGTCGACGCGCAGCCCCTTCTTCATGGACTTGAGTGCAGGGTCGTATCCGGACTCGAGCCCCATGAAAACAGCCGCCAGACCACCCTTCTTGAGGGCCGCAAACACATCTCGCCGGATTCCTGACGCCCGCGTCTCGACGTACCACCTTACGTCGAGCTCGCGACGCTGGATCTCCGAGGCTATCCCCAGTGCCCGGTCAATCCCAGCCGTTCCGTGGCCGAGGAACTGCTCATCGGCGAACGCGAACTCTGCGACCCCAAACCGATCGTGCAGCGACTCCAGCTCATCCACGACGTTTGTCGGCGATCGTCCTCGCCATCGTCCGTTACCTGCTGCTCTGAAGAAGTTATGGACCGAGCAGAAGTCACATCTAGCGTTGCAGCCGCGACTCGTGTAGATCAGCGGCGCGTTCCCGAGGTCGAGGACCCAGGGCAAGGTGTCGCGTGCAGGAAACGGGATTTCGTCCAAGTCCCGGACGTTTGCCCTGGGAGGGTTGCGGATGATTCTTCCGCCGGTCCGGTACGTAACGCCTTCGACGGACTCTGCGGCATCGTCCCACTCCGGGGACGCCAAGAGCGCAGCAATCGTTTGCTCTCCCTCCCCGCGGACCGTCGAATCGAAAACCTCGAAGTCGCGGAGAACGGAAGCGTCGTGGAGGGTGGCGACGTGGTTCCCGACCGTGACGTGAGTGGAGACGCCGCGGTCGCGCAGAATCCCGACGTCCCGCGCAACCTTTTGGATCGTCTCAGGGTAGACGGGATAGCCGATCAACCGGTAGTCACCCGTTCTCACGTCTTGCAATATCGAGTCGTAACGATCAGGGTCCAAGAACCCGTCGACGATGTCGACCTCGAAACCTTTCTCCCGCGCATACGACGCGACGTAGGAAAGGCCGAGCTGCTCCATCCCGAACAATCGTCCGTCCCGCTTACCGCCCTTCGGACGAAGGAGGAGAAGATCCGCTTTCACGGGTGGTTCGGAAGATCTATCGGCTGGATTCCCCGCGTATCAGCCCGATCCCCTGCGCCACCTTTTGAGCCATCGTGTCGGCCGTTTCGGCCGCCGCGGCTAGCTCATCTACGTTTAGGTTCGCCTGAATCTGGCTCGCGTCTTCCTCCGTCAGCTCGATGTCGAAGACCTTCGCCACGGTCTGCGGGTCCTCCTGAAGAGCCCGGCCCACTGATGGGTTCGCCAGGGTGAAGGCCAACAAGTCTTCGATCGTCCGCACTTTCCGCGCCATGCGCCCGCCCCCCTTCCGAGTGACTCACTACTTCACGCCAAGTTTGACACCCTCAGTTACACAAGTAAAGAGACGGTGTCAGCGCGAACGAAACCCAGGCAGGACGGCATGAACAGTGGCCTAATCGCCACTACCGGCGTCACGCTGATTGACGTGGAGTCGTGCCGTCCGAAATCGTCAGGTTGTGAGCCGTCGCGCGTCACCAACTTGCCCGGCGGCAACGGCGAGCGAGACTTCGTCCTCTCACGCCCCGGGCGCCTCCTACGAGTACCCTGTGTGCCTCGGCCGCCCGCGTCTGCGAGGTCGCACGTCGCCAGCCTGGTTGCGAAATCGTGCTCCTAGCTGCACGCCTATCAAACCTGCACTTTAGACGCGCGCTTAGGGACCTTCACCAGGCTAAATAGTCCGTCCGTGATTGTCCGATCGCTCCCGCGGCCTGTCCGGTGACCGCTGGGCGACTAGACTCGTAGCTCTGGAGCTCGACCATGTACTGATCGCGGTGGCCGACCTTGCCGCAACCGCGCACGAGATCGAAGTGCGACACGGCCTCGCTTCGATCGAGGGCGGCCGTCACCCCGGCTGGGGCACGGCGAACAGGATCGTGCCACTCGGTGCGGCCTATCTCGAGCTGGACGCGGTCGTCGACGAGGCCGAGGCCGCGCAGAGCCCGTTCGGCCGCTGGGTCGCGGCAGCGCGTCCCTCGCTCCCCCGGCTGCTCGGCTGGGCGGTCCGCACGCCTGAGCTAGAAGATGTCGCACGTCGGCTCGACCTGACGGTGGCCGCGGGCTCACGGGCGGGGCGG
>DATBND010000383.1:0-5862 GCA_036554505.1 Actinomycetota bacterium
CCGCCCTCTGGGTGATGTGCGCGATGAGAGCGGAGTAGTCGGAGCCCCCCAGCCCACTCTCTTCGGCTTCGACCAGCCACTCGAGCGCGGCGCGCGCGATCCGGACGTCGACCCCGGCCCCCGCGGCCGCGTCGTCGACGAGGCCGGCGTCCTTGCGCGCGAGCGACAGCGCGAACCGCAACGGGAAGTCGCCTGAGCCGATCGCATCTCTGCGGCGCTCCGCCTGGGCGGCGATGGGCGTGGACGACAGCACCTCGAACGTCACGTCACGCGCCACGCCGAGCCCGTCCGCCAGCGCGATGGCCTCAGCCAGCACGCCGATCGACCCGAACAGAGTCGAGTTCGCGACGAGCTTGGCTGCCTTGCCCATGCCGAGCTCGCCCACGTGCAACACGTCCCCCATCACGGATAGGACGTCGCGCCGGCGGTCGAGGACACCCGCATCGCCGCCGGCGAAGATCTTCAGCGTCCCGGCTTCGGCCTCCGAAAGGCTGCCCAGAACGGGCGCGTCGAGGAGCGCTGTTCCGGCGGGTAGCGCATCCCGCAGCCATTCGATCGTGGCCGGGCCGACCGTCGACATGTCGACGACGGTCGTCTCGGGCCCCACCCCGCGCGCGAGGCCGTCGTCTCCTCCGACGACGGCGCGCACCGCGCCGTCGTCCGCGAGCATCGTGATCGCAACGCGGGCCGAGTGGCTCGCGTCACGCGGGCTTGCCGCCACGGACGCTCCCGCGTGCTCGAGTGGCTCGGCCTTCGCACGCGTCCGATTCCACACGCGGACCGAATGGCCCGCATCCAGAAGACGGCGCGCCATGCGGCTGCCCATTGCGCCCGTGCCGATGAACGCTATTTCGCTCACGAGTCGGACTGCTCCTTGCGCAGCCTCTCGAGTGTCTTCATCGCCTGCTGATAGCGGACCGCCGCTTGCGGATTGATCCAGTGCAAGGTGCCCATCCACACGAGGAAGATCCCCGCCGCGATGTAGAACGGCCTCGCCCACGACTCGAACTCGATGCTTCGCTCACCGAGCTCCCCGACCCAGATCACGAGCAGGAATCCGGCGCCGATCAGCTGGTGGACGATCCCGTGCCGCCGGGAATTGCGATGCTGCTCCGGCGTGATCTCGACCGTCGCGCGATTCACCATGCGGAGCACGCCCCGCGCCGCGCGGTAGAAGAGGTAGAGGCCCGCGACTCCGAAGGCGACTCGCCACGGCTCGGCCTGGAACGCGACCTTGCCCTCGGCGAAGCCTTCGTCTACCGCGAGAGCCATCGTCACGAACCCGAGGACGAGTTGATAGAGGACGAGGATCCAGCCCACGGCGCTCGGCTGAACGGTTACCTCACGCTCCTGCACTGGTCGTCCTATCGATCGACGTCGTCGGCAATGAGAGTATCTAGCCCATGACGAATCAGAGCAGCTACATCTACGATCCCGCGCTGGCCGAGGAGCACACGCGCCTTACGCTCCTCGAACGGCTGAACGATCCGACGACGATCAACTATCTCGAGCTGACGGGAGTGCAGCCCGGGTGGGCCTGCCTCGAGGTGGGCGGGGGCGCGGGCTCGATCGTGCGCTGGCTGAGCGACAGGGTTGGGCCGGGCGGACGCGTCCTGGCCACCGATCTCGACACGCGCTTTCTCGAGAAGATCGACGCGCCGAACGTCGAGGTACGGCGCCACGACATCCTCACAGACGAGCTCGAGCCCGCCACATTCGATCTGGTGCACTCGCGCTTTCTGTTGGAGCACCTGCCCGGCTATCGCGACGCGCTCGCGCGCATGATCGACGGCCTCAGACCCGGCGGCTGGATCGTCGTCGAGGACGTCGACTTCGCCGGCGCGATCTTCGGCGACCCGGACCAGCGACCGGGCATCCCGGCGGAGGCGATCCCGATCGGGGCGGAGCTGACGTCTCGAATGATGGCGATGGCCCCGGTGCGCGGGATCCAGCCCGAGCTCGGCCGTCGCCTTCCCGAGCTCCTCGTCGAGCACGGGCTCGAGGACGTGGGCGCCGAGGGTCACACGAACCTGGTCTGGAGCCTGAGCGAGCAGTCCGAGCTCGGCCGGCTCTCGATAGACCAGGTGACGAAGGCGGCCATGAACGCCGGACTGCTCTCGGAGGAGGACCGCAATCGGTACATGAGCCTGTTCACCGAGCCGGGCCGGGGCACGTTCACGCCGCTTCGTTTCGGCGCGTGGGGGCGCAAGCCGGCCTAGCGAGAGTCACGCGCCTTCGATCGAGCCGGTCGTCAACGCCGCGGTCAGCCGCCGCACGGGCCCGGCCACACCGTGCTTCTCCGCGAGCGAAAGGATGCGTGGATCGGGGGCCTCGCGCGGACGCGTAAGGTCGACGTCCGCGATCGGGAGGTCGGTCGGGATTGCGACGACCTGCGCGGCGCGCTTCACGTAGTCGAGGTCTCGGCGCACCTTGGCGAGCACGACGCTGTCCTCGCCCCCCTCTATCGCCGCGATGATCCCGTCGATGCTTCCGTAACGACGAATGAGCGAGCTCGCGAGCTTCGGGCCCACTCCCCTGACCCCGGGCAGCCCGTCGGACGGGTCGCCGCGCAGCACCGCGAAGTCCCTGTAAGCGCGCCCGGGGATGTCGTAGTTGGCCTCGATGTAGGCCTCGTCGACGCGGTGCATCTCGCTGACGCCGCGCTTGGGATAGAGGACCGTGATGTCCGGATCCTTCACGACCTGGAACAGGTCGCGGTCGCCGCTCACGATCTCGGTGGCGCCCGGGGCGCGTTCCGCGAGCGTGCCGATCACGTCCTCGGCCTCATAGTCGGGATGGCCGACCGCGGGGATGCGGCACGCGCGTAGGACGGCGGCGATTACGGGGATCTGCGGCGCCAGCTTGGCCTCCGCCTCCTCTTGCTGGCTTCCCTCCTCCGCGCGGTGCGACTTGTAGCCCTCCAGCAGAGCGACGCGCCATTCGGGGCGCCAGTTGGTGTCCTCGGCGCAGCAGATGTAGTCGGGGTCGCGGTCTGCGATGAGCCGGGCGAGCATCGACAGGAACCCGTAAGCCGCGTTCATCGGGGTGCCGTCGTCGGCCTTGATCGTGTCCGGGCTCGAGTAGAGCGCGCGGTAGATCAGGCTCGCCGCGTCGATCAGCAACGTGAGCGGCTTCTTACCTTCTCGTGGACAAATGGCGGTCTCCGTCCTCGGGCGTCCTGACTCGGCTCGTGACGAGGGTAGCGTCAGGTCATGCTGATTCGCTACGTGACGTGGGACCTCGACGGGTCCAAGACGACGATCGAGGAGCTCCGGCGTTACCTCCACGACGAAGCCGTCGACGCGTTCGCGCAGGTGCCCGGCCTCCGCTACAAGGCGTGGATCTCCGACGAGGCCACTAACCGGTGGGGCGCGGTGTACGTGTGGGAGAGCAGGGAGGCGGCGCAGGCCCCATTGCCCAGCAGGGCGCGCGAGCTCATCGGCAAGGATCCCGACGTCGAGGAGCTCTTCGACATCGAGGCGTCGATCGAGGGCGTCTTCACGCGGCCCGAGCTGTCGCGCCGGGGGCGTGCGTTCGAAGGCTGATGGCGCGCGAGTTCGACCTCAACATCGAGCAGGTCCTCGAGCACTGGACGCTCGTGCACGCGCTCCGGGAGGTGATCGCGAACGCGCTGGACGAGAGCGCGTTGACCGGCACCGCCGAGCCGGAGATCGAGCGTGACGCCGGCGGACGGGTGCACGTGCGCGACTTCGGGCGCGGCCTCCGCTACGAGCATCTGACACAGAACGAGTCGACCGAGAAGCACGAGCATCCCGACGTCGTCGTGGGCAAGTTCGGCGTCGGGCTGAAGGACGCGCTCGCGACCTTCGACCGTCACGATGTCGACGTCCGGATCGAGTCGGCGCACGCATCGGTGAGTACGGCTACGAGGCCGAAGGCCGGATTCCCGGACGTGACGACGTTGCACGCGCTCGTCGACGAGCCGACCGACCCCGCGAGGACCGGGACGGACTTCGTGCTCGAGGGGGCCGGGCTCACCGACGAGCACGTGACGGAGGCCAAGGCGTTGTTCCTGCACTACGCGGGCGATGAAGTGCTGGGCACGACCTCGTACGGCCAGGTCCTCGCACGGCCGGAGGAAACCGCGCGCATCTACGTGAACGGCCTGCGAGTCGCTACCGAGGACAACTTCCTGTTCAGCTACAACATCACGTCCACGACGAAGGCGCTGCGCCAGGCCTTGAACCGCGAGCGAAGCCATGTTGGGCGCACCGCGTACACCGATCGGGTCAAGGCGATCCTGCTCGCGTGCGAGTCCGACGCGGTCGTCGAGGCGCTCGCCGACGACCTGCAGGGCTTCGAGCAAGGCACACAGCGCGACGAGACCGGATGGATGGACGTCGGGCTACATGCCTGCAGCCAGCTGAACGCGCGCCGGGACGTCATCTTCCTCACGCCGACCGAGCTGCGCGACGCGCCCGACGTCGTGGGTCGCGCACGAGAGGACGGCTACCGCCCCGTGGTGGTCCCGGACAACGTGCGAAAGAGGCTGCGGCGGATGAAGGACGTCGACGGCAACCCGATCCGAGACCTCGACCTCTACGTAAGGGAGTGGGACGCGAGCTTCCAGTTCGACTTCGTCGACCCCGACGACTTCACCGAGGCCGAGCGCGCGGTGTGGTCACGCCTCGACGCGGTCTTCGACGCCCTCGGAGGGCGACCGCGGCGCGTCAAGGACGTTCTGGTGTCCACGACCATGCGGCCCATGGCCGGGCAGCACTTCGAGGCGGTCGGCGTGTGGGAGCCGCGCGAGGGCAGGATCGTGGTACGGCGCGATCAGCTCGCGTCGATCGAGTCGTTCGCCGGCACGGTCCTTCACGAGGTCGCGCACGCGACGTCCGGCGCGCCCGACGTCAGCCTCGAGTTCGAGCACGCGCTCACGGACTCGCTCGGGACGGTCGCAGCGAAGAACGTCTAGGCGGCTATCCCAGGCGCAACCCGTGACGCTCGGCCAGCACCGGGATCGTCGAGAAGTCGATGTCGAGCTCGTACTTCGCGACGACCTCTCCGACGGCGCCCTCGTCGCGCTCCGGCGCGGCGAGCAACGGCGCCAGCTCACGGAAGTAGTTCTCGAAGCCCGCGGGCGAGATGATCTCGAGCATGCGCGCCGGCTCGTCCCCCGCGTTCCAGAACGCGTGTGCTACGCCGCGCGGCTTGAAGACGAGGTCTCCGGGTCCCGCCTCGACGACCTCGTCGCCGAGCATGACGCCGACGCGTCCCTCTAGCACGAACGTGTACTCGTCCTCGTTCGCATGCGTGTGCACCGGCGAGCCGAGCGCCCGGGGCGGCAACGGATGCTCGACGAGGCTGAACGCGTTGCCGGTGCGCTCGCCGTCGATCATGAAGCGCACCCCGAGGGCGAGCAGGCTCACGGCCTCTCCCTCGGCGGGGCCCAGCACGTGCCGGGTTGCGGTCTCCATCACTTTCTCCTTTCGCTTTACACTGTGTTCGGTGATAATGAGGGTCCGAGGGCCCGATGTCAATTCAGATAGCGTGGCGTATAGCGAAATGGCAACCACACGCAAGTACGAGCTGAAAAAGCGGGCGGAGAAGGCCGACGAGACGCGCCGCCGGATAACCGAGGCGACGGTCGAGCTCCACCGCACGGTCGGCCCGGCGGCCACTCAGATAACCGAGGTCGCACGGCGGGCCGGCGTGCAGCGCGTGACCGTCTACAACCACTTCCCGAACGAGGCGAGCCTGCTGGCCGCGTGCTCGGCGCACTGGCGCTCGCTGCATCCGTCTCCGGACCCGGCGTCGTGGGCGACGTCAAAGACGACGGACGAACGGCTGCGGCGGGGCCTCGGCGAGCTCTACGCGTGGTACCGCGAGACCGAGCCG
>DATBND010000388.1:0-3471 GCA_036554505.1 Actinomycetota bacterium
TCACCTCCCCTTCGGACACTCCCACGTGCCGGAGCGCCATCAGAAGAACGAGATAGAGGGAGAGGTGGCTGACGAGTGTCGTGATCGTCAGCCGCAACCAGCGCGTCCGGATGAGGCCGATCGCATCCCTGCGAAAGCGCACCGTGCCTTCGGCGAGGTCGACGTTGGGCTCCTTGCGAAGGAGCTTCCGAAGAGCGTTGGCGATCTTGCCGAGACGCGCCCCAACGCGCGCGGCCAGACTTTCGCTCCTTAGCACCGCCGCGAACATCCCGATCGCAACGAAGAGCACGATGACGCCGACGATCGATGCGACGAGCACGCTCGAGGCGACGTCGCCCGTGATCGCGAGCAGGGCAATGGCCACGACGGGCATCCCCAGCTTCACGAAGTTGTTCCAGATACCGGAGACGAGAATCGACAGCGTCGTCGCTCGGGCAGGGAAGCCGTATTCCCCGAACATGGAGTAGGTCACGCCGATACCGAGGGCACCCCCGCCCGGGAGCGTGTTGGCCACGGCGGTCGACGCCTGATTCACCTTCATGGTCTGCCACACGTTGCTTCCGGGAAGAGCCGCCATCATCACGAGCCAGTAAGTGGCCAGGTTCCACAGCGCGACCAGAACCAACGTTGCGACCTCGAGCCAGGTCATCGCCTTTAGTTGGGTCCAGACCTTCGAGAAGTCGGCGATCTTTGGAAACGCGAAGAAGAAGATCCCGCCGACGACGACGACGGGGACCGCGATGCGGATAAATCGACGCATCTTTCGACTCTGAGTCACGCCGCCACGAGCGTCAATGAGGTTCAGGCCGACGCAACGCACGATCGACTACGTAAACCCGGCAATCGACGAACTCGTTTGTATGCGGTTTCCAAGCCGAACACATTCGTGGACGATGCACGTATGCCGGTCGAGGATCGAAGGAGAGAGCGATCCAAGCTGTGGGAGCACGTCGTTCACCCGGAGCGCCGTCCTCACGGCATCCGCCTTCTGATAGCGGTCGCCATCCTCGTCCTTGCCGCGTTGCCCGTCGAGCGCGACGAGGTCAGTGCTTTCGAGCTCGATGTCTTCCGCTGGTTGAACGAGCTGCCGGGCGCGCTGGAACCGGCTTTGCAGACCGTGATGCAGCTGGGGAGCCTCTTTGCTATACCGATGGTGGCGGCGATGGCGTGGGTGCAGTCGCGCCGGATCCGGCGGGGGATCGACCTTTTCCTGGCCGGCACGCTCGCGTGGGGGGCCGCGCGGCTGATCAAGGAGCTCGTGCAGCGCGGCCGCCCGGACGCGTTGCTGCACGATGTCGTCCTGCGCGGGGACGCGGCGACGGGGTTCGGGTTCGTTTCGGGTCACGCGGCCGTGGCTGCGGCCCTCGCGACGGTCGCTGCGTTCTACCTCCCAATGCGCGGAAAGGTCCTCGTGTGGGTGCTCGCCCTCCTCGTCGGAGTAGCGCGCATATACGTGGGCGTGCACCTGCCGCTCGACGTCGCCGGGGGCCT
Organism: Actinomycetota bacterium; assembly: GCA_036554505.1. Lineage (GTDB taxonomy): Bacteria > Actinomycetota > CADDZG01 > CADDZG01 > WHSQ01 > DATBND01. The sequence goes on from DATBND010000388.1 coordinate 1,492, forward strand.
GGCTATGGGCTGGGCCATCGGCTCGGTGGTGCACTTCGTGTTGCTTCCCGAGCTCACCGGAGCCCCAGCCGAGGCCGAAGGCACGTGAGCCCGGTCGCACGCAAGACAGCGTCGTCGCTCGCCTGGGCCGCCGGAGGTATCGGCGTGTTGCTCTTGTGCGCGTCGGCCGTCGATCCCAATCGGTCGCCGGCCTTGGAGCGTGACGTCTTCTACGCAGTCAACGGGCTCCCACAGCTCATCTACTGGCCGCTGTGGGTGATCATGCAGCTCGGCAACCTCGTTGCGATACCGGTGGTCGCGGTGGGGGCGGCCGTGTGGCGCAAGTGGCGCTTGGCCGTTGCGATCCTCGTCGCCGGCGCAGCCAAGCTGCAAGCGGTCCCATTCGTGAAGGACCAGTGGACCCGGGAGCGGCCGGCGTCCGTCATCGACGACGTCGTGCGGCGCGGCGACGCTTCTGCTGCGGGGGAGGCGTTCGTCTCGGGTCACGCCATCATCGCCTTCTCTCTCGCGACCCTCGTCTCTCCTTATCTGTCGCGCAGGTGGCGCATCGTCGTCTGGAGCCTCGCCACGGCCGTGTGCGTCGGACGCGTGTACGTCGGCGCGCACCTTCCTCTCGACGTCGTGGGAGGGGCGGCGATCGGGGTAGCGGTCGGTTCGGTGCTCGACTGGGCGCTCGGGCCGTGGCTCACGAACGCGCGGCCGACGCGCACAGAGCGCAGCGACTTGTCCGTAGAGGACTAGCTACTTCTCGTCATCTCCGTCGATCGACCTCGATCGGCAATCCGCACGCGTTGCGGCCGCCGAATCGCCCCCAGTCATTGCCCGCCACGCGGGCTGGTCGAGAAGGAGGCGCGTTTGCGTGTGAGATGGATGAGACGACGGCGAGGCCGAGCCTTTGCCGGAACGATTGCAGCTGCAGTCCTGGCGTCGACGGCGGCGTTGTTCGCGCCCGTCGGCGGGCTCGCGTCCAGCCACCGCGAGGCGCCCCTGGTGTCGGCGGACCCGCAGGTCGACCAGACGGACCTCTATGCGTTCGTAAGCCCCGACGACGCATCGTCGGTCACCCTCGTGAGCAACTGGATCCCGTTCGAAGAGCCGGCGGGCGGTCCCAACTTCTACGCGTTCGCCGAAGGTGTTCGTTACGACGTCAACATCTCGAACGACGGCGACGCGCTCGCGGAGATCGTCTATCGGTGGACGTTCCAGAACCACTACCGCAACCCCAACACGTTCCTCTACAACACGGGGCCGGTCACGTCGCTCGACGACGCGGACCTGAACTTCTACCAGACCTACGACCTCGTTCGAAAGGTTCCGGGGCAGCGCGACCAGGTCATCCTGAACGACGCTCCGGTCGCGCCGAACCACGTCGGAGACGCGTCGATGCCCGACTATCCGGCGCTGGCTCAGGCCGCCGTGAAGTCCCTCTCGGGCGGGGGTAAGTCATGGGTCGGCCAGGCGGACGATCCGTTCTTCCTCGACTTGCGCGTGTTCGACCTCCTCTATGGAGGTGACTTCGGCGAGATCGGCGACGACACGCTCGCCGGCTTCAACGTCCACTCGATGGCGCTGCAGGTGCCGAAGACCGAGCTCGCAAAGGGTGGAGACGCGAAGGATAATCCGATCATCGGAGTCTGGAACACCGCCTCGCGGCGCGGCACCCGGATCCAGAAATCGGATGGCTCGCAAAGCTTCAAGGGCAAGTGGGTGCAGTTGTCTCGTCTCGGCAGCCCGCTCGTCAACGAGGTCGTCGTCCCCGTCGGATTGAAGGACTACTTCAATGCATCCAAGCCCAAGGACGACGCGCAGTACCTCGCGGCCGTTCAGGATCCCGAGCTGCCGCGCCTCATCGAGGCCGTCTACGGGATAGACGCACCCGACTCGGACCCGAACGCATCCGGTATCCAGAGGGCGGACCTGATCCAGGTCTTCCTCACGGGCGTCGACGGTCTCAACAAGCCCGCGGGTGTCGCACCCGCC